>JBOGUE010000101.1:0-3475 GCA_050695955.1 Thermomicrobiales bacterium
GACTTGCTAAACTTGGCCACCGAGGGGACCTCCTTCCGACTTGGCGATCAGCAACTCACCAGGCCGAAGGATACGTCCCCTCTTTCCTCCCCCGCCGACTGTCGCGGACCTATCCGAACGAGATCACGCAAAATTACTCGCGAGACCGATAACACAGTTCAATTCTCCATCGCAACAGCTCGTCAAAGGGAACAGAGATGAGCTGGCCAAGCTTGCTCAGCCGGTGAGTGGCGTCGATGTATCGCGTCGTCCGTGATCGCGAGCGTATGACGATCGACCGCGTTGTCGCCCCATCGCCAAAGAATTGGACCCCCTGTACGAGCTCGCCGTCGGCATTCCCCGTCGCCGAGAAGAAAACGTTGTCGCCGCGAACCAGATCCTCGCAGGTATGGACCTTGGCTAGATCGATTCCCTTTTGCTTGGCGATCCGTCTCTCGTCTTAGTTTCGTGGCCAGAGTCGACACTGGTGCACGTCTGTGCGCACGCCGCCACGACCGCTTCGGGAGCGCCGGCAATGCTGAAGAGCGCGTCGATGCCGGTTCCCGGTGTTGCAGCCATGACCGCCCCCGCGACATCTCCGTCTGTGATCATCTTGATGCGCGCCCCGGCCGCACGGACGATTCGAATCAATTGTTCATGACGCGGGCGATCGAGGAAGACGAAGGTGAGATCAGGGATCTCCACCTTCTTGCTTGGCGTCCCCGATCCGCCGCGGGTTGTTCGCGACTGTATCGGTGCTATTGATGCACCCGGCCGCTTCGGACCCAACCGTGATCTTCTCCAAGTACATGATGTCGGGCGAGGCGAAGAGCGATCCGCGATCGGCCAACGCGACGATCACGATGGCAGTCGGCACGCCGAGCGCAAGCAACCGCGTGCCGTCGATGGGCTCGACGGCGATATCCACCTTGGGCTCGACGGCGCGACCGACGCGTTAGACTTCGTAGAGCATTGGCGCCGCGCCCTCTTTCCCTTCGCCGATGACGACGATCCCGTCCATTTGCACGGTACCGAGAACGAGCCGTATGGCAACGACGGCGGCGTGATCGGCCGCCTATTTGTCGCCCCGGCCCATCCAACGAGCCGCCATCAGCGCCGCCGCCTCGGTCACGCGCACCAATTCCAGCGCGAGATCGCGGTCGATCGTTTGGTCCACTTGGTTGCTCCTTGGTTCTCGCATTAGGCCCGTGTCGACAACTCGTCGACCGAATCGAGCCAGCGAATCGCCGCGTCGGGCAGGTCGAAGGTGCTGCCGACCGTGACCGTGCATGACGGTAAGGATTCGACAAACGATGCGCCGTATCGCTTCGAGATCACTCGCCGATCGAGCACGACGCAAACACCGCGATCTTGGCTGCTGCGGATGAGGCGGCCGAACCCTTGTTTGAAACGAAGGACGGCCTGTGGCACGGCATACTGCAAGAACGGCTCATCGAACTGCTCGCTACGAGCCGAGAAGACCGGATCAGTCGGCACAGAGAATGGCAGTTTGGTGATGACCAGCGCGCTGAGCGCCGGCCCGACGACGTCGACCCCTTCCCAGAACGTTGAGGTGCCGAGTAGTACGACGTTCGGGACTTGACGGAGCCGTTCGATCAACTGCCGCGGATTTCCGTCGATCCGCTGTCCGAGCACGATAACGCCTCGATCTTCGAGCGGTTCTCGGATTGCGCGATGTGTCGCCTGAAGTGCCGCATACGAGGTGAAGAGGACCAGCATGCGACCACCCGTCGCCGCACCGAGTTCTAGAAGCGTTTCCTCGAGGCGCCGCTGATAGGTTGGCGCATTCGGTTCGGGGATGTCGTCGGCGATGTACAGGAGCGTCGAACGTTCATAGTCAAATGGCGATGGCACAGAGAGCTCGTCCGAATCGTCGAGACCAAGGCGCTCTTGCAGGAAATCAAATGACCCGTCGGTGCTCAGGGTGGCCGACGTCAGCACCAACGAACGGAGAGGGTCGAAGAGCTGTTCATTCAGCATTTGGCCGACGTGTAGCGGCGCGGCGTGGACCGACGTGCGATCGCCAAGCTGAGAGACTTCGAGCCAATAGACGGCATCCGTCGTTGGCGCGGAGACGATCTCTTGGAGGCGAGACCGAAGGACGATGCTCTCGCGAAGCGTTGCCCCGAGCTCAATTGCGAGGTCCTCTTGTTCGGTGAGCAAGGCCTCGTCCTTGTCGGGAGGCTCGGCGCCGTCGACCCGGTCAAAGTACCAGATGAGGTCGTCTTCTACCTCGCGCAGGCGCCGATCAAGTTCCTCCCACGTCAGTTCGATTTGTAGCCAGTTGCCGTCGTGGCGGACTCCTCGCGTCAAGCGTAAGCTCCGGTCGTATCGACTCTGGCGGCTGTCTGCCAGTCGCAGGAATTCGCGGATGCGGACGAAGAGGTCGATGGCGCTCACCTTGACGCCGTTCACCTTATTCGCGACGCCACGGAGACGTTCGATCGATTCGGCGGCCTGTTCTCGCTCTTTGCTGTCACGAGCGAACCGGCCTACTAACGACGAGGCCGTGACCAGTGTGCCGGACAGATTTGGCCCGTCAAGGCGGATAACCCGGTCGAGATGATCGGCGATCATCGGCTCCGACACCGAAAATCCGAACTGTGTCGTGGCCTGGTCTTCCAAATGGTGCGCTTCGTCGATAATCAAGTGCTCGTAGTCGGGAAGGACATGGCTGCCCTCCGCCAGATCCGACAGCAACAACGCATGGTTGACGATAACGACGTGGGCGTTCTCGGCGGCTCGACGCGCGCGAAAGAGGTAGCACTGGTTGCGTTGTTGAAATGGGCAGCGAGCGGCGACGCAAGCTTCACCGTCGGCGGAAACGTGTCGAAAAAGCGACTCCTCCCGTGGAGTGAGACGGAGTTCTCCACGATCCCCTGACTCGGTCTGGCTGAGCCACAGCGTTACTTTTGCCCGAAGTTGGGCGTCGTCCGAATCGATCACAGGCTGCCGTTGCTGCATGAACCAACGACGCAGGCAAAGGTAGTTGGCACGCCCTTTCAAAACAGTTGAACGGAACACCGGTTCGTTGTGCTCGTCGACGAGCGCGGATCGCAGGTCCGGGACGTCCTTCCGATGGAGCTGATCCTGGAGGGCAAGCGTGTTCGTCGAGACGACGACTCGTTCACCCCGTTCGACCGCGTGCAGGACGGCGGGAACGAGGTACGCGACGCTCTTGCCGGTGCCAGTCCCGGCCTCGACGACAAGCCGCCCATCATGATCCAATGCGTTGGCAACAGCGGCTGCCATACGCTCCTGGGCGTCACGATGCTCGTATGCCGGAAGGACGCGGCTGAGCGGCCCACTTTGGGCCAGCGTTGCAGCGACCGCGACATCAGAAATCCGCTTCTTCGATCCGGTCCTCCTCAGAGGTTCAGGCCGATCCCGGTTGGTCAAAAAAGCAAGCTCGTGGACCCCGCGCGAGTCTGTGTCATCTGAGGCGAACAATGGCCCTGCCGGACGTCGCCGGAGG
>JBOGUE010000102.1:0-4625 GCA_050695955.1 Thermomicrobiales bacterium
GACTTGCTAAACTTGGCCACCGAGGGGACCTCCTTCCGACTTGGCGATCAGCAACTCACCAGGCCGAAGGATACGTCCCCTCTTTCCTCCCCCGCCGACTGTCGCGGACCTATCCGAACGAGATCACCGTGGCGAGGAATCGTCCTGGACTCCGGTTCGCTAGATGAAGGCGAGATTCCTCTCCGCGATCGCAATGACGGTGGGTGCGTTCTCGGAATGACGGGGTGGGCGATCGGCATGACGGAGGAGGGCGCAGCGTGGACTCGCTAGTCGCGTACAATTCCAACCGGTTGATACCAGGAGGCTGAAGCGGAATTGCTTCGATGTGTGTCCGTTCCCGTTGCAATACAGGAGAGAGATTCGTGGCGCAGGTGGCGGCGCCGGTCCGGGAAGCTCAATCCGGCGCCGGCGAGGGAAAGCGGGTCTTGACGGGCGGCCAGGCGATGGTCGCCACGCTCAAGCGAGCGGGCGTCGATACGATCTTCGGCTTGCCGGGCGTCCAGCTCGACGGCCTTTTCAGCGCCCTCTACGACGAGCGCGACGCGATTCGCGTCATTCACACCCGCCACGAGCAGGCGACCGCCTACATGGCCGACGGCTACGCTCGTAGCACCGGCAAGACGGGAGTCTGCCTGGTCGTTCCCGGTCCGGGTCTCCTCAATGCCATGGCCGGTCTCTCGACCGCCTATGCCTGCAACTCGCCGGTCTTCTGCCTCACCGGCCAGATTCGCTCCGATTTGATCGGCGGCGGGCGCGGCGTGCTGCACGAGATCCCGAACCAACTTGAGATGGTTCGCTCGGTGACGAAGCACTCCGCGCGGGCGATGACGCCCGCTGAGATTCCGTCGACGGTGCAGGAGGCGCTCAGGGAACTCCGCCGCGGTCGCATTCGCCCGGTGGAAGTCGAGGTGCCGCCCGACGTCTTCTTCGCTGAGGGTGAGGTCGAGCTGCTGCCGGCAGTTGAACCGGCAGTCAATTCAGCCGGCGACCCGGATCGGCTGGACCGAATCGCGCGGCTGCTGGGCGAGGCGAAGCAGCCGATCATCTACGTTGGCGGCGGCATCCACAACGCCGAGGCGTGGGAAGAACTACTCGCGTTGGCCGAGGTGCTTCAGGCGCCGGTGGTCATGAGCCGCAATGGCAAAGGCGCGATTTCCGACCGGCACTTCCTGGCGCAAGGGCCGATCGCCGAAAAGGAACTGCGCCAGACCGCTGACGTGATGCTCGCCGTCGGTACGCGCTTCCTCGATTGGAACGAGTCGCCGCGCGAATTCCTAGCTGGCCAAACGCCAATCCGGATCGATATCGACACCGAAGAGATCTGCCGCACGTACGATACCCAAATCACGCTCGAAGCTGACGCGAAAGCCGCGCTGGCAGCGCTCGTCGAGCGGGTCGGAAGATACGGCGCCCGGCGGCCATCACGCGAGGTCGAGCTTACCGAGCTCAAACGGGGCATCGTCGAGCGGGTCAACGGTGTCCGGCCGCACGCCGACTTCGGGTTGGCAATCCGGGCCGAGCTGCCGGACGAGGGGATCGTCGTCTCCGAGATGACACAGGTTGGCTATTGGGCGCACGTCGGCTTCCCGGTCTATCGCCCCCGCACCTATCTCTCTCCCGGCTATCAGGGCACCCTCGGCTACGGATTTACGACCGGGTTGGGAGCCAAGGTCGGGAACCCGGACACGCCGGTCGTCTCGATCAACGGCGACGGCGGGTTCGGCTTTACTCTCAACGAGCTCTCGACGGCGGCGCAGCACGCGATCGCCGCGGTGACGATCGTCTTCAACGACAACGCCTTCGGCAACGTCAAGCGCATCCAGGAAGTCGACCTCGACGGCAAGCTGATTGCCTCCGATCTGCGCAACCCGGACTTTTTGAAGTTGGCCGACGCCTTTAGCGTCCGCGGCGCCCGGGCCGATTCGCCCGCTGCCCTACGGGTCGCCCTGCGGGAAGCGATCAAAGCCAACGAGCCGTCGTTGATCGAGGTTCCGGTCGGACCGATGGTTAGCCACTGGCGGCAACTCGGGCTGCGGTAACGACGCGGCGCTGCCGGTCAACGATCGCCCTTTGCAATCTTGCGGGTTCGCTCCGCCGTTGCTGCAAGTTCGTCCCAGTTGCCTTTGAAGGCGTTGTATTTCTGGGCATCGAGGCCGATGTGGACCTGGCAGTAGCGCAATCGTTCCTCGAAGTTGGGCACGTCTAGGCCGATCGCGGCGAAGTGGCGCGCGGCCTCATGCGAAAAGTCGATGCCTCGCCACGCCGGAAACCAGGGCGCCCAGAACGCGACCCAGGCGAGATCGTAGAGGAAGTCGCCGTACAGCGAGCATCCCCAATCGAACACCGCGGAGATGCGGTCATCAGCGACCAAGACGTTGAAGTGAAGGAGGTCGCTGTGGATAAGGTGGCGCTCGTCGGGGCAGTACTGGATGAGGGCTTGGAGGTGGTCAAGCGCCTCGTCGAACGGTCCTGCGCCCACGGCCGACGCGGCTAGGCGTTGCCGCCAGCCGTTGGTGCGGTCGCCCGGCCGATCGGCGGCGACGTCGAGGATGGTCGCTCGCCAGCTCGCATTGGGCGCGGCGCCGCCGGCGTCCCAACCCCCGTATCCCGTCGTCGCCGACAGGTCCACCTGGCGGGCCGCGTCGAGGGCGGCGAAGAGGGAAGGTAGGGTGGCGCGCATTCGCTCCCCGTCGAGGTCGTCGATGTAGTCGCCAAACGCCCGTTCGGAGACGGCATAGTGGCCCCCGTAGGCATTGCCGATCTCGTTGACCACAGGGATCGGCAGATCACGCGAAGCGTATTGCGCCGCCAGGCGGTCCTTCGCGAAGTCCTCGATATAGGCGCCGAAGCGGGCGACGTGGTCCGCGCCGTCGCGCCGGAAGGCATAGGCCGTTGACCACTCGCCGTGGCCGATCCTGGTGACGTCTTGGATTGCAGGCCCGAAGCGGGCGACGAGGAATGCCTCGGCCTGGGCGGCGCTCACGCCGCCGGGCACGCTGTTTGGCGGAGACGTTTGCTGGTCAGCGCCCAAGCGATGCTCCTATGGCGAACGCGGCAAAGCATCGAGCATGCCGCCGATTGCCTCAGTCGCCTTCAGTCCGCTGCCAGAGAGCATCACCACGGTGGTTTGCTTCGGGTCGATGTCGCCGGCCTCCAGAAGACGGCGTGTCGCCGCGGCGGCGACGGCCGACGTCGGTTCGACGTAGAGACCTTGCTTGGCCAAATCGCGGAGCGCGACAGCGATTTCGTCTTCCTCGACCGTCACGCCGTTGCCGTCGGTTTCGCGCACGGCCGCCAACAGCTCGCGCCCGCGCACCGGCTCCGCGATCACAATCCCTTCCGCGATCGTCGGCTGGCGTTGGACCGGCACGGGTTCGGGCGACCCGTCACGCGCGGCCAGGGCAATTGGGGCACAGGCGAGCGCCTGGGCGGCAAAGAGGCGCGGCAGGCGGTCAATCTCGCTGCCGTGGCGAAGCAACGAGAAGGCGCGGTAGGCGCCGAGGAGCATGCTGCCACCCCCGACCGGCACGACGATGTTGTCCGGCGCCCGGTAGCCCAACTGCTCCCAGACCTCGAATGCCCAGGTCGCCACGCCGGCGACAAAGAAGGGATGCCAGTTGTGGCTGGCATAGGTCGCGCCCGGCAACGCCGCGGCCGCGACCGCCGCGGCGGCGACATCGTCCCGCGTGCCCTCGATGCGCTCGACCGTCGCGCCGTAGGCGGCGGCCTGGACCAGCTTGCCAAGCGAGGCATGGGCTGGCGCATAGACGGTGCAGGCGATGCCGGCCCGGGCAGCGTAGCCCGCGATCGCGGCCGCCGCGTTGCCGGACGAGTCCTCGACGGCTCGCTCGACGCCCAGCGCGCGCAGATGCGACAGCAGCACTGTCGCCCCTCGGTCCTTGAACGAACCGGTCGGCAGGAGGCTGTCAAGTTTGAAGTGAAGCAGCGCGCCATCGAGCGTGCCCTGGACGAGCGGCGACATCCCTTCGCCCAGCGACACCGCATCCGCGGCACCGACCGGCAGCGCGGCGGCGTAGCGCCAAAGCGATGGCTCATGCGTGTCGATCGAGGCCCGCGAAAAGGTCGTTGGCCCGTGCCAGGTGAGCGGACCGCGACAGATGAGACAGCGCCATACATGGGCGCTGGCGCGCACGACCTCGCCGCACCGCTGGCATTGCAATTCCCGCGTCTCGGAATGGAACATCGACCCCTCACTCCGCGTTGGCGGAGACCCCTGTGACCAAGCGCGCTCGGAGTAACTTGTGCGTTGCGCACGGTTCGAGCGAATGGGCATTGCCTGATATACTCTCACTTGTCCGCAAGTTCGTCACCGACGAGCGCCGAGCAAGTTGCAGCGGGCCCAGCGCACAGCTTTCCAGTGCTCCCCGAGACAGGGAGGAGGTTTGCAAGCGATGACCTACGTCATCACTGAGCCGTGCATTGGGACCAAAGATGCCTCGTGCGTCGAAGTCTGTCCCGTCGACTGTATCCACTCCGACGACAACGCGGAGCAGTACTTCATCAACCCGGACGAATGCATCGACTGCGGCGTCTGCGCCGAAGTTTGCCCGGTCGAGGCGATCTTCTTCGAGGACGATACACCTGAACAATGGATCAGCTATCTC
>JBOGUE010000103.1:0-4096 GCA_050695955.1 Thermomicrobiales bacterium
CGGGGAGGGCGGGCAATCCTTACATTACGCTCCCAGCTCCCGGTTGATCTCTTCGACCGCGCTGGCCACTTCCTCCGCGACGTCGCCGCCGGCGAGGATGCGCTCCATCATCGAGTCGATCAGCAGCTCGACCGCCGGCCACGTCGCGAACTTCGCCCCGTAGGGCGCTCGCCCGTTCGCCGTTTCGTCGATGAAGACCTGTTCCAGTTCCGGCGCGGACGCTTGCGGGACCGCGGCCTCCGCCGACGCTTGATTGCCGGCAATGGCGATTCCGGTGATGACCTTGGTGTCCTGGTACTGAGTGTCAGTGGCGGCGTTGACGAATTGGCAGGCCGCCAGCAGCTTGTCGCCTTCCAGATCGGCCCGAATCGCGAAGCTCGACTCATAGATCACCGTCGCGTTGGTCTTCCGCGCCGGCTGACCCACCACCGCGACCGCCTCCGGCGCGTACTCCGCGCTGTTCTGCAAGCCGACCAGTTCCCAATGCCCGCTATGGAACATCGCGAACTCGCCCCGCAGGAACCGGTCGGGGAAGCCGACCGACTGATTCAACTGATCCAGCGTTGATGGCGGCGGCGAGACGTGGTGCTCCAGCACTAAATCGCGCAGGAACTGGATCGTTTCGATCGTCTCCGGCGAGTCGAGGAAGCCGCTCACCGTTGTGCCGTCCTCGGAGATGACGTCGCTACCGTTCGCCCAGACGTGGTAGATCCACTCGTAGACGAACTGGCGGACGCGGAACCCGTACTGCACGATGTTCTCGGCGTCGAACTCCGCGTCGGCCGCGTTCCGGCCCTCGCTGTCGATCGTGAGAAGCTTCGCCTTTTCGAGCAAATCGTCCCAGTTCCAATCGGCCGTCGGCACCGGCACGCCCGCCTTCTCGAACGCCCGCGGGTTGTAGTAGATGACCATCGGCGTGTAGTCGTTGGGCAGGTCGTAAATCGCCCCGTCCGGCGCTTCGTGGATCGCCAGCACGGTCGGGAAGAACCGGTCAAGGTTCAACTCCGGCACCAGCTCAACGGCCTGCCGCATGTCGAGCACATGGCCGCCATCGACTAGCCGTGCCAGGGTCGAGGCGTCCTGCGACCAGATGTCCGGCGCGGTGCCGGCGGCGAGGTCGACCAGCAGTTGCGTGTCGAATTCCGGTGGCGTCTCCAGCGCGTCGACCGTGACGTTAGGGTGGGCGGCTTGAAAGTCCTCAAGGAACTGCTGATACGCGGTGTCGAGCGGCGAGCCCTGCTCTTCCGGCAAGACTCGGAACCCGATTACCCGCAGGGTGACGTCCTCCTGCGCCGCCGCCCGTTGCGCCCCCTGGGCGAGGATCGCCCCGCCCGCGATGCCCGCGCCATAGCGCATGATGGTGCGGCGTGAAATCTGGGAACGTTCACCGTGATCCCGATTCATGTTTGCTCTCCTCTGCGCGAATGCATTTGCACCCGAAAGGTGGCAGACCAGCTCGGCGATTGCTGAACGCCGCGGTCGATTCGAAACCGCCGATTCATCTCACTTCAGATGCCCAGCGCCTCCCTCCTCCTTTGCAGCCGTGCCCATACGCCGGCCAACCCCACGGCGCATCACGCCTGCAAATCCTCTTCCAGCACCCGCAGGATGCTGAGTGCCGCCGCCCTAGCTCCCTCCGGGTCGCGGGCGCGAATTGCTTCGACCAACGTGCGATGGTGAACAATGCCGCGGCGGGCGAACCCCGGGCGGTTCACCGGGTTTTCCCAGAAACGGTGAAAGAGACTGTGGATGCCGTTGATGAGCTGCCCGAAGAGGGGATTGCCCGACGCCTCGTAGACCGCCTGATGGAACGCCCAATCCTCCTCCGGCGCGTCCCCGACGCGCCGGTACGCCTCCTCGACCGCCTCGATCAACCTCTCTAAGTCTTCGATCTGCGCGTCGGTCGCCCGCAGCGCCGCCAGCGCCGCCGCCTCCGGCTCCAGACCCCGCCGGATCTCGAGGGTGTGCAGCAGCGACTCCCGCTCCCGGTTCAGGATCAGCACGACGTGCTGGCTATCCGGCGCGAGCGAGGTCAGCAAGAACGTCCCCCGGCCGTTGATCGTCTGCACGAAACCGAGCGCCCGCCAATGCTGCAGCGCCTCCCGCACCAGCGGCCGGCTGACGCCGAGCTGCTGGGCGATCTCCCGCTCCGGCGGCAGCCGATCCCCCTCGGTCAACCCCGTCCGTTCGATGTAGCCCGCCAGCGCGTCGAGGATGCTCGACGACAGGCGGGCCGGCGCGATCCGCTCCATAGACAACGGCCCCAAACGACAAACCGGCCGCGGCAACGGTGCAATCAGGCGATGCGGACAAGCTGACTAGCTGTCTGACCACCTTACCGCCACTGATGAAAGACTGTCAACCGCTCAAGCTGAGGCACGGTGGTCGTCGTTCGTAGGGGAGGGACCTGCGCCCTCCCCATCGGGCGAAGCCCGAAATGCCGCGCAGCGGCCCGTTGGACTCGCGATCACCACGAGGAATGACTGTGGCAAACCGTGCCGATTGGGGCGTCCACATATTGCCCTGCGCAGACGTGCGACCTCGCCAATTACTCCTCCTCGGCCAGGTCTTCGGCAACGAAGACCGATATCTGCGTTCCATCAGCGTCCTCGGAGTCGGGGGCGAGATATGCGATTCCGACGAAGCCGGAATCGTTCTGCTCACGAAGCCCGATCGCGATCGCGCCGTCGGACCGCCGTGCGCCGCCGACCTCGCCGCAAGCGACCACCGACTCCTTTTCGCCGTCCCGTAGCGCCTCGTCGGACTCGTGAATGGTGATGGCGTGCGCCTCTGCCAGCAGCAGATCGTCCAGCGGGACATCGAGCGCGGTATAGGATGCCTCGGCCGGGATTGCCTCCGCCGATCCTTCGGGCTCGCCTTCGGCCGGCGCGACGGCGGTCAATTCGAAGCGTGGTGCCGGGTCGAGGTCGTGGCACGTGCCGGCGTGGACGTGGGCCGGGCGGCCAACCAGCGGTTCGGCAGTGGTCGTCGGCGCGACGGCCGGCTCCTCCTCGGGAACTGGCTGCTCCTGGCGCAGATTGAGGAAGCCGGCGCTGGGCGGGATGCCGCCAACGATGGGCTCAGGCGGCGTCGGCACCGTTTTCGGGTTTTCGAGCGGTTCGTAGCCGGCGGGGATCGTGGCCACGTCCTCGGTCACGACCACAGTCGTGCCGTATGGGACCTGGACGGTACAGTTGGCTGTCACCGGATCCGTCCCGTTCCCCGCCTCAGCTATGCAACTGCCGTATACGTCGGCCGTTTCGGCGTCCGTGACTGTGAACGCCGCTCCGATGCCCGGATCGCACTCGGCTACCCCAGTCGGGGTGAAGGCCGCGTGAATGGACTCCTGCCCGCCTTCGACGGTCGGCACGCGCTCGCAGTTGACCGCGAGGATGGGCAAGTCGAACAGTTCATCTTGCGCCCGCGCTCCCGGCGCGAAGCTCGTCGGGGTGCCGAGAGTCAACAAGGCAATCACCAACAGAGTCATTCGATACCGCATGGCTTGTCCCTCCTGCTCCGTTTGCGCGCTTCCTCGGCCGCAGACCCGCGCCACTCTCGTCAGGTTTCGACGCACGACCATAGCCACCGGCGTCGCCGGCCGTTAGGTAGGATGACTGAATCGGGGTACCTAATCGTGATCGTGTGCGGCAACCAACGTGGCAGTCGAAGCGCGGCGTTTCAAATTGGGGAACCACGCCGAACCGCGAACCCCGAACATCGGTCGTGACGGGATGCCCCAAATATCGGGTATGATCTTGACCGATGGGGGATGGTTCGGGCTATGATCCCCGCCGTGAGCGCGGTGGCTGACGAGTGCGGTCGTTGGGGCCTCGCTTCGCCGCGTGAGAGCAACCCTTTGTCGGCTTCAAACTTGCGATAGCCGCGCGACAGCGGACCGCCGGATACCATGCGGTCCCCACAGCTTGGGCGATCGAGCGCCGCTAACGACTAACGACGAACGACGAACGTCTAACGACTCCGGGAGGCGGAATGGAACGGCGGGCTGGCGGAGTCCAAGGACGGCGCTCGATGACCACGCGAGTACTCTCGCTGGTGGGATTGGCCGCCGTCGCGCTCTTCGCGCTCTCCGCGTGCG
>JBOGUE010000104.1:0-3130 GCA_050695955.1 Thermomicrobiales bacterium
GCGTAGGCGAGCTGGACGGCCGCATCCTCGGCGGACGTTTCGCGCACCGGCAGCGCCTCACCCGTCGCAGCGGACGGTCCGGCCACGGGGGTCGCGCCGAAAGCGCCGAAGAGGACGTTGGCGACCGATCGATTCATCGCCTTGCCCATCAACACCGTCAAGTAGGATCCGGACGCGCCGACGAGGGCGCCCGCGATCACCAGCGCCTGGTTGTCCAGCGCGAGACCGGTTAGCGCCGCGGCCAAACCGGTCAGCGAGTTGAGGATCGCGATTACGACCGGCATGTCGGCGCCGCCAATCGGCAGCACCAGGGTCGCGCCGAGCACCAAGGCCACGGCGAAGAGGAGCCAGACCAGGGTCTTGGCGAGTGTGCCGTCGCCAAGGGCAACGGCCAGGACGCAGAGGGCGACCGCGGCGGCAAAGAGCGCCGCGTTATAAAGCTTCTGGTTGGGGAAGGTGATCGGCCGGCCGGCGATCAGCTCCTGGAGTTTCCCGAAAGCGACCATGCTGCCAGAAAACGAGATGGCGCCGATCAAGGCGCCGAGGACGATCGTGGTCCCTTCACCGCGCCCGACATCCTTGTGGGAGAACTCACCGAGGGAAACGAGCGCCGCGGTGGCGCCGCCCATGCCGTTGAAGATGGCGACCATCTGCGGCATCGCGGTCATCTGCACCTGGCGTGAGGCGTAACTGGAAACCACCGCGCCAATGAGGATGCCGACCGTGATCAGGACGTAGTTCTCCGAGAGTTCCCGGCTGATGAAGGTGGCGAGGATCGCGACCAACATCCCGACGGCCGCGAGCTGGTTTCCCTGCCGCGCCCGCGCCGGTTGGCTGAGGAACTTGAGGCCGACAATGAAGCAGATTGCGGCGGCGAAGTAACTGATATCGACGATGGCGTCGCGCCCGTTCTCGATCATTTTTTCTGCTCCGCCCCCGCTGCCGGCCTGCGCTGTTTGAACATCTGAAGCATGCGATCGGTGACGACGAACCCGCCGAAGACGTTGCCGGCGCCAAGTACGACCGCGATGAACCCGATGATCTGAAGCCACCAATCGTCCGTCTGGCCCAGAACGACCATGGCGCCGAGGAGCACGATACCGTGAATGGCGTTCGTACCCGACATCAAGGGCGTATGGAGCGTTGACGGCACGCGGCCGATCAGCTCGACGCCGAGGAAGATGGCGAGCAAGAAGATATACGCTCCCATCATGACGTCAGAGTCCATCAGCCCCTCCTCCTGATGAGTTTCGCGTTCACGTTTCTCTCCCCGTCGTGCGGACGGCCCCAACCGCCCATCGATGAACCGTTGATGCGAGGCAACTTATCTGGCGCGCCAGGCTAGGACTCTTCCTTGTCCGTCTCGGCCGTCGGTGCATTGGCGGCAGGTGAGGTCCCGGCTACCGGCGACGGCTCCGGCGTGGCGACGGGAGGAGCGCTGGCAACAGGCGCCGCCGGAGCGGCGGGCGGCGCGCTCGGCGCTGTGGCCGGCATCATCCGGGCCCTGGCGCCCTCGTGAATCAAATCGCCGTTGTCGGTGATCACCGTGCCGGCGACGATGTCGTCGTCCATATTGAGCGTCAGCGTGCCGTCCTTGTCGATCAGCAGCGCCAACAAGTTTTGCAGGTTCTTGGCATACATCTGGCTGGCGTGGATCGGGAGGAGACCCGGCAGATTTTTCAGGCCGATGATCGTGACGCCGTTGCGCTCGACGACTTCGCCGGGGACGGTCAGGGCGCAATTGCCGCCGGTTTCCGCCGCGAGGTCGACGATGACGGAACCGGGCGGCATCTGCTTGACCGCGTCCTCGGTGATGAGGCGCGGGGCCGGCCGGCCAGGCACCGCCGCGGTCGTGATGATCACGTCCGATCTGGCGGCGCGAGCCGCGAGGCCGGCCTGCTGCTTGCGCAAAACTTCCTCGCCCGCCTCTTTCGCGTAGCCGCCCGATCCGGCGAGGTCTGCGCCGGTATCGATTTCAACGTATTTGGCGCCAAGACTCTCGATCTGCTCCTTGACGACCGAGCGCGCATCGTACGCTTCGACGACCGCACCGAGCCGGCGGGCGGTCGCGATCGCCTGCAATCCGGCCACGCCCGCGCCGATGATCAGCACCTTCGCTGGAGGGATCGTGCCGGCGGCGGTCATCAGGAGTGGGAAGAATTTGGCCAGATAGTCAGCCGCCAGCAGCACCGCTTTGTAGCCCGCGATGGTCGCCTGCGACGAAAGGGCATCCATCGACTGCGCCCGCGTCGTGCGGGGGATGGCGTCCATGCTGAAGCTGGTGATTTGACGCTCGAGCAGTTGTTCGACGAGCTCCGGGTTGGTCATCGGCGAGAGAAAGGCGACGAGGCCGGTGCCGGGTCGCATCTGCTTGATCTCGGCCCCGGTCGGTTTGGCAACCTTGAGCACGAGGTCAGACTGCCCGTACAGGCGGGCGGCGTCGGGTACGATGGTCCCACCCACCGCGGTATAGGCGTCGTCGGAAAAAAAAGAGCCGAGACCTGCTCCCGATTGGACGAACACCGTGTGCCCGGCGTCGGTGTAGCGCTTGACCGCGTCGGGAATAAGCGCCACGCGCCGCTCGTTTTCCGCCGTTTCCCGCGGCACGCCCAGGGTGACCCGGCCAGCGGCTGGGACCGTAACTTCCATCGCTTCCTACAGCCTCCCCCACAACACGTAGTTAGACACAACACAGCGCGGGCGCATGTGCGGCGCCCGTCAGCGTCCCGCGAGTATCGAAAGTTGATCGCGCCGGCCCATCGCGCCGAGCCTGGCGTCGGCGGTCTCCGTCGCCCCACGAGCATGTTCGGCCGGATCTGGCAAAGAGACCACGTGCCGGCCGACCGCGATTCGTGAAGTTTACAACGAATGAACGCGCGCCGCGCGGCGCACGCGTTGACGCCGCCCATCGGCGGCGTCAATGCTTCTTTGAGGGTCGCTCCACCCGTCGCCGGCCATCTTGGCCGCCGGCGTGCGTCGCATCTGATGGAGCGTCGAAGGAAAAGCTACAACGGGGTCGGCCGCCGCACCGGAATGCGAACCGGGGCGGTTCGCCGGATCTCGATTGGCACCAGAACTGGGGCGGGGCGGGGTTTTGCACCAACAATCGTTGCGGCGAGCGCGTTGAGCC
>JBOGUE010000105.1:0-5733 GCA_050695955.1 Thermomicrobiales bacterium
ATCCTGTACACCGTGTGGGTCAGTTTTCATAGCTGGAATCTGGTCTCGCCGAAGCGATTCGTTGGTCTGGACAACTATCAACGGGCGTTCGACGACGTCTTGTTCCGACAAGCACTTCAGCGCACGGTCACCTACACCCTCATCGTCGTCTTCGCCACGCTCGTGCTCGGTCTCTTTCTCGCCGTTTTGCTCGATCAGAATCTGCGCGGTCGCGCGATCTACCGCGCGGCTTTTTTCAGCCCCGTCCTCTTGGGATCGGTGGTTGTGGCGTTGATTTGGCACACCATCTTCAACCCCTCCTTCGGCCCGCTCGCGGTCCTGACCGAGTCTTTCGGCGGAGAGTTTCCACCGGTCCTTGCCCGCCCCGATTTGGCGTTATACGGCGTTGCCGCGGTGAGCATCTGGCAAGAGGTCGGCTTTTACATGGTGATCTTCCTGGCGGGGTTGCAGGCGATCCCACCCCATGTACACGAGGCCGCGATGGTCGACGGCGCCGGCTCGTGGAAGCGATTTCGCGACATTACGTTGCCGCTTTTGCGCCCGACCACCCTCTTTGTCATCGTCACGTCGTTCATCGGCTCGCTGCAGGTCTTTGGGCAAGTCTACGTCATGACCCGAGGCGGGCCGGCCGAGGCAACGACCGTCGCGGTCTACTACATCTATCGAACCGCGTTTTACTTTCAGGAGATGGGGTATGGCTCGGCGCTGGCGGTGATCCTGTTCTTAGGGATCCTCGCGGTCACGATTGTCAACCTCAAGTTCTTCCGGGCAGAGACATACGCATGAGTGCCACATCCTTCACCGAACTCGCCGCCAACGAGCCGATGCATCATCGGCCGCCCATACGCGGGTCTCGTCTGCTGAAGAATGTCGTGCTCTACCTTCTGTTGACGATCGCCGCGGGCGCGGTTGTCGCCCCGCTTTTGTGGATGATCGTGACCTCGCTGCGGCCGGCGGACGAGGTGTTGAAGGGCAAAGGGGGGTGGATACCGAGTCGGCTCACGATCTCCAACTATGCGGACGCTTTCGCGGCCGTGCCGCTGGCTCGCTACTTCCTCAACAGCCTGTTCGTCGCCAGCATCGTCGTCGCAAGCAATCTCTTCCTCTGTTCCTTGACCGGCTATGCCCTGGCGAAGTTCGAGTTTCGGGCCAATCGGGCGGTCTTTCTCCTCATCCTCAGCACCATGATGATCCCGGCCCAGATGATGTTCATCCCGCTCTTCCTCGTCGTGCGCAGCCTGGGCATCGTCGACTCGTATCTTGCGCTCATCATCCCCGCGGCGATGAATCCGTTCGGTGTATTTCTGATGCGTCAGGCAATGCAAGGCGTGCCCAACGATCTGATCGACAGCGCGCGCATCGACGGCGCGCGCGAACTGGCGATCTTCTTGCGCATTGCCTGGCCACTCACGTTGCCGACACAGGCGGCGCTCGCCATCTTCACCTTCTTGTGGAGTTGGAACGGCTTCCTCTGGCCACTTATCGTCATTCGGTCGCCCGAACTCTTTACGTTGCCCATCGGACTGACCGCCTTCCAAGACCTGCACGGGACCGACTATCACCTCCTGTTGGCAGGTCTCACCTTCTCGGTTGCCCCACAACTCGTGCTCTTTCTCATCTTTCAGCGGCAGTTCATTAACGGCGTAACGATGGCCGGTCTTAAGGGTTAATTCCCGCGGGTCGCGATCCGCGTGACGCTCTGCACGACCCTGGATCCGAGGATCCACCGCGTCCCGTGCGGGCGCCGGTTCGCGCGACCGTCCGCGAGAAAGGAAGGATGATTGTGAAAACAAGGCGCCCAAACATTCTGCTGATCATGGCGGACCAGCTACCACCGCGGGTGCTTGGCGCCTACGGCGGCCCCGTCCCCACGCCGGGTCTCGACCGCCTGTGTGAGACGGGTGTCGTCTTCGATCAAGCCACGACTCCTTTCCCCGTTTGCTCCCCGGCGCGCGCGTCTCTGGTCACCGGCATGCACCCGCATGCCCACGGGATCGTGCATAACGTGATGAGTCAGGACTATTCAGCCGTCGCATCATCACCGCACGATCGCGGCATCTCCGCCAGCGATCAAACAACCGAGGGGTTGCTCCACGCGTCCGGATACCAAACATACCATCGCGGCAAGTGGCATCTCTCCGACGAACCCCTGCCGTACTACGCGGATTGGTATCGAGAGATGCAGGAGTACGGATTCGAGTTGCGGCCCGACTTTGACGCCGCGGCCGCATCACCCCAGTCGATGAACTGGTATGGATGGACCTTGCCGGTAGACGTGTCGCCGTTGGTGCTTGAGCGGTTCTTTGGCGCCGGCAACTCCAAGAATGAGGACAATGCCTCGTCCGCCTATCGCCGATTCGACGAATTCATCGGCAAGATGGGCAGGCTCCTTTGGCCCGAGGAGATGACCTACGACCATCGCGTCACAACCAAGGCAATTCAATGCATCGAGCAGGCCGTTGCCAGCGACCAGCCATTTACGGTCACCTGCTCGCTCAACAACCCGCACGATCCGAATGTCGTGCCCGATCCCTACTACCACATGTTCGATCCGGACGAGATCTCGCTCCCTGCCAGCTTTGGATTCTGCGAGGAACGGCATCGCGACAGCCTCAGTTGGCAGCTCGCGACGCGATTGGGCGAAGCTGGCGTCCGGGAGTTTCTGCGGATTCACTATGCACAGGTCGCCATGACCGACGCCCAAATCGAGCGGCTGCTTGCCACGCTGGATCGGTGCGGCATCGCGAATGACACACTCGTGCTCTTCGTTGGCGACCACGGAGATATGGTCGGTGGGCACGGCATGATCTGGAAGAGTACCGAGGCGTTTTATGACGAGCTGGTGCGGGTACCGCTGGTCATGCGGTGGCCGGGTTGGCTAACGCCGGGTCGCGATTCGCGGTGTGTGAGTTTGGTCGACGTCATGCCAACACTGCTCGAAGCCGCGGGCGTTGGCGAATACGACCCTGTCCACGGTCAAAGCCTGCTTGGCTCGACTTCGGCTGACTGGCCGAGCTATGCAGTCACGCAGCGGTTCGTCGGCCATGACTCGACATCCCGGCATGTTTCAAGCGAGGACCGGATGTCGATCATGATTCGGACACCGACCCACAAATTCGTCCGGTACCATGACGGCGCCGAGGAGTTCTACGATTTGGCATCGGATGCCGGCGAGCTGGTGAACCTGGCATCTAACCGCGGCGGCGCGGGCGAACGTCACCTGCTCCTGAGCCAACTCACCGGGTGGATGCGACAAACAGCCCACCCGCATCATGATCTCTTTGCCCGACTTCTGGAGCCAGAGTTCCCATCGCGGTCATCAGGAAGGTAGCGTCAATGGAAAACGCCGAGGCTGGTTCAACGACGAGGTCAGCCACGCCACGCGATGAAGCATCGGTGCCACGACCCGATCTATCAGCCCACATAGCTGGGCGACTCATTGAGCACATTCAGCAAGGCAATCTCAATCCAGGGGATCGACTGCCATCGACCCGGGAACTGGCAACGCGATACTCGGTTGCCTTGCCCACGGTGCGAGAAGCGATTCGACGCCTGCAAGCGACAGGCATAGTCGACGCGCGCCATGGGTCCGGCACGTATGTCTCACGCACCCACAATCGCTTCATGGTGACGAATCCGCATCTTGGAGTCGTCCAAGGTCGCCTTATTCTCGACCTCCTCGACGCCCGTCTCCTCATTGAGCCTCACTTGGCGGCAATGGCTGCCCAGCACGCCAATGAGCAGCAGGTGGAGCTGATGCAAACCCTGCTGGAGGAGTCGGCAGGCCATATCCAGAACGGACGGGATGATCTGCTCCTGCAGTCGAACATGGCGTTTCACGCTGCTGTCGCGCGCGGCTCGGGCAATCAGATCTTGGCGGATATGATCCAGTCCCTCGTCGAGGTCTACGCGTCGGAACAGTTCACCGTGCTGTCTCTGTACAACGCTCGTTCCGAAGACCACGTAGAACACCTGCAGATTATGTCGGCGATCCACGAACAGCAGGATCAGCGTGCGCGCGAACTGATGTTCGCGCACATGCACGGGGTCAAGGCAATAGTCGAAGCGAAGTTGGCCGAACGATCGCCGATCGCGCTGCCCGTGCGTTGAGAATCGCAAAGGATCGCATCAGAGGAAGGGCGGACCGGCTGTCGCGCAACGACCGGTCCACCCTCTCTGGTCTTCGTCGGCCCGACCGCGTCCACTTGCGGTCCCTGGCGATCGTGCCGTACCTATCATGCGCTGCCCGTGGGCAGGGCGCATCGGGTGTTTTACCCATTTCGCTCCAGAATCGGGAGGCGAAACTACGTAGGTGATGGGATCGGTACCCTACGACTCCGGCAAGCGGACACCGAGGGCGGAGAGCATGCCGCCGTCGATCTTGAACTCGCCGCCGGTGATAAAGCCGGCGCGCGGGCTGGCGAGGAAGGCGATCAGTTCCGCCACCTCCTCCGCCGTGCCGACCCGGCCGAGGGGGTGCATCGTGCCCCAGGCCGCGACCATCGCTTCCTTTGTCTGGTCGCCTTTCCAGATGTCGGCGGCTTCGCGCAGCATCGGGGTGTCTATCGAGGCCGGACAGACCGCAACGACCCGGATCCCCTCGGCGGCATGGTCGAGGGCCATCGCTCTGGTCAGCGCGTTGATCGCGCCTTTGCTGGCGGTATAGGCGGCGACGCTTTTCTGCGAGGCAAAGGCCTGGACGGACGAGATGTTGACGATCGCGCCGCCACCACGCTTGCGCATCTCCGGAATGGCATACTTAGCGGTGAGAAACATCCCCTTGACGTTGACGTCGAAGACCTCGTCCCAGGTCGCCTCGTCGGTCTCAACCACGGTTCCGTAGCGCTGAATGCCGGCGCTGTTGACCAGCACGTCGACGCCACCGAAGCGCTCAACCGCCAGCCTGACGACGCGCTCGACGTCCGCGGCCACCGCAACATCGGCGGCCATGCCGTCAACGGTCAGGCCGTCGGCCGTCAACTCTGCGACGGCGTCGTCGACGTGCTCCGGCCGGCGACCGCAAATGACCACCGACGCTCCCGCCTGCCCCAAACGGCGGGCGGCGGCTTTGCCCATGCCCAACGAGCCACCGGCGACGACCGCGACCTTGCCCGCAAACTCCTTGTCCATCTCCCACCTCCCCTGTGACCGCGACGCGCGAGCAATGCCGCACGATACGGAGCGACTGACGGGCTGTCAATGCGGGTGCGCTTGGCAAGCGCACCCGCGAACCGTATCGTCCGACCCGGAGGTGACAAGATGCGATCGATGCGCTTATCGACCGATACCTAGAAATGGGGTTTGCTTATCTGCAGAGCCTTATTGAGGATCCGTCCCGACTCTTAGAGGCTCCCAACGGCGCCACGATAGCGTTCATTCATGACGACGACCCCGAAACCGCCGAGGCCAACCTCAAAGGCGCGATCGAGCGGTTCCGCAAGGGAAAAAACGTCTACCTGCGCCACGTCACCTCCAGCAAGCCGTAAACGGGCGTCGGCTCACGGTGCGACCCGCTTATTCCTGATCCAGATGAATGTATCAATTGGTGCGCCGTCAGTATCTCACACGACGGAACATGGCGCGTTGTATTGCTGAGGGTACCGCGGCACTGGGGAGTGCGGGACCGTGGGGAAGAACCGAACGCCGGGAAGACGCGCAGGGCCAGCGCCGCCGGAAGGGCGGGTCGGACGGAGCGACGCAACTCGATGATACATGCACTGGCAACACCGGCCA
>JBOGUE010000106.1:0-7250 GCA_050695955.1 Thermomicrobiales bacterium
GATGCGGCCGGCGCGGACCTGTTGGACGAGATCGGCGGTGGTGTGGCGGGACATCATCGTGCTCCTTTCGCGGTTCGTGCAGTGAGAGAGTGAATCCAACGAATGCAGTCACCGTGTGCGACGGATGGCTACTGTCGAAGGTTCACGACACCACCTCCCTCGATAAGACCAGTCGCCGGGCGCTAGGACTTGAGGTAAACATGAGACGCTTCTCGCAGGACGATGGAGAAATCGCTTTCTCAGTTACGGTGCTGCCATAGTAAGCGCCATCGCTTTGTCCGTCAAGGATGCCGGCCGGCCACGCGCTGAGAGACACTCAATTTCCTCACGCACAACGTCAAGGTGAACGCGAATATCATCCCTTGTCGGCCAGGATGACGACAACCCCATCGTGCCGAGTGCGATCCGCAAGCCGTTCTCTTTTCGAGAAAGCGATTTCCTGTATAGTGATGCATGAACGAACAACCGACCGTGGTCACCGCACGAGGAGACGATGGCATGCCCGGCAACAAGACATCCGGTACGCCGGGGTCGCACAAGAGCGCAACGATTCAGGATGTGGCCCGGCATGCGAACGTCTCGCCGGCGACGGTCTCACGCGTGGTGAACGGCGCGACATCGGTGGATCGGGCGCTCGCGGAGCGCGTCCGACTCGCCATCAAGGAGCTGCGCTACCAACCCAACCGGGCAGCCCGCATGCTCGCGGGCAGGCGCTCCGCAACAGTCGGTCTGCTGGTGACGGACATCCAAAACCCGTTCTTCATGGAAATCATCCGGGGCGTCGAGCACGAAGTTCAGCGCAATGGGTATCTCCTGGCGCTGTGTAACTCCGCCGAGGATCCACGGAAGGAACGTCAATACCTGGAGGTGCTCCTCGGCGAGCCGGTGGCAGGAGCGATCATCGTGCCGGCGCAGGAGCAGCAACCCTTCCTCAAGCTGTTCGCGGAGCGCCGCATCCCGGTGGTCGCGGTTGATCGCCGGGTGCGCGATCCGGCCGTCGATGCCGTTCTCATCGATAACGTGAGCGCGGCCCGTGAGGCAGTGGCGCACCTGATCGCGAATGGCTACCGCCGGATCGGGCTGATCACCGGTCCATCAGTCTCGACCACGGGGAACGAGCGCCTCATCGGGTACCGGCAGGCCCTGAGCGATGCCGGTCTGACGGCCGACCCGGCACTCGAACGACGGGGACCGTATGACGAGGAGAGCGGCTCCCGTCTGGCGAGCGAGTTGTTGGATGTGGGCCCACCAGTCGATGCCATCTTTGCGTGCAACAACCGGCTCACGGTCGGCGTTTTAGGCGCTTTGACCGCGCGCACCCTGCGTATTTCTGATGACATCGGTCTGGTGGGGTTCGACGAGCTTTCGTGGGCGGCGCCGATTGGTGTCTCGATCACCGCGGTCCACCAGCCCGCGTACGAGCTGGGGACGACCGCGGCCGCTCGGCTGATGCAACGATTGCAGCGTCCCGACGTGCTCACGCGGCAGGAGATCGTGCTCGGACACGAACTGCGCGTCCGCAACTCCTCGCGCCCGCGGCTACGGGCGGAGACGGAGGCGGAGACGGAGTTGGTATCGTTGGGCAGTACCGCTGCAGGGCTGAGCAACGACTAGCCCACGAAGCGGTGGCGGGCGGCAGTTGCCCGTTGCGTCGCAAGGGAAAGGTGATGGCGAGCAAGCCGAACATTTTGTTCATCATGAGCGACGATCACGCGGCCCACGCGATCGGCTGCTACGGCAGCCGGATCAACGAAACGCCGCACATCGACCGCATCGCCAACGAAGGAGCACGGTTCGACAACTGCTTCTGCGCCAATGCGATCTGTGCTCCCAGCCGGGCCACTATCCTGACCGGGCTCCACAGCCACCTGAACGGCGTGCTCACCCTGGCCGATCCGCTCGACGGGCGACAGGAAACGTTCCCCAAGCTGCTCCAGGCGGCCGGCTACCAGACCGCGATCTTCGGTAAGTGGCATCTCGGTCATGGCGGCGATGCAGATCCGACTGGATTCGATCGCTGGTCGGTCTTGCCCGGTCAGGGGCTCTATCACGACCCCGTTTTCTACGTCATGGGCGAGCAACGCACGTTTTCCGGCTATGTGACGGACCTGATTACTGACTTCTCGCTCGAGTGGCTCCGCGCCCGCGATCGTGATCGGCCGTTCATGCTGTTGTGTCACCACAAGGCGCCGCATCGCCCGTGGGAGCCGGATGCCAAGCATGCGGCTATGTACGAGGAGGTCGCTATCCCCTTCCCGGATACTTTCGACGACGACTACGCCAACCGGGCCGCGGCGGCGAAGAACGCCACGATGCGCATCGACCGCGACATGACGTTCACCGACCTCAAGGCCGATCCCCCGGCGGGCCTCTCCCCATACGAGGAGAAGGTCTGGAAGTACCAGCGCTACATCAAGGACTACTTGCGATGCGTCGCCGCGGTCGATGACAACGTCGGGCGCCTGCTCGACTATCTCGATGCGGCAGGTCTGACCGACAACACCATCGTCATCTACACCTCAGACCAAGGCTTCTTCCTGGGCGATCACGGCTGGTACGACAAGCGGTTCATGTATGAAGAGTCGCTGCGGATGCCGTTCGTGATGCGATATCCACGGGAGATCCCGGCCGGGTCAGTCGTCGACCCGATGGTGACCAACGTCGACTTTGCGCCGGCGTTGCTCGACTACGCCGGCTTGTCCCCGTCCGCGCGGATGCAGGGGTCGAGCTTCCGACCGGTGGCCAAGGGCGACGTGCCAGACGGTTGGCAGACCTCGATCTACTACCGGTACTGGATGCATCTCGCCCACCACGGTGTCGCGGCCCATTATGGCGTTCGCACCGATCGCTATAAGCTGATCTACTACTACGGTGAGGCGCTGGGAACGATCGAGTCGGTGGATGAGCCGACGACACCGGAGTGGGAGTTGTTCGACCTCGAATCCGACCCGCGGGAAATGAAGAGCGTCTATCACGACCCGGCGTACGACGGCGTTGTCCGCGACATGACCGCCGAGCTGCGCCGCCTGCGCGAGCAGGTGCAGGATCACCGCTAAATGGTAGGATCGGCGTCCCCACGGAGGGACATGAGATCGATGGACCAACCGAACGTGCTCTTCTTCCTGCCGGATCAACATCGGGCCGACTACCTGGGGGCGAACCCGGCGCTGCCGCTGCGCACACCACACCTCGACGCGTTGGCGGCTCAAGGGATGCGATACACGAATGCCATCACACCCTCACCGCTCTGTGCGCCGGCGCGAGCCTGCCTGGCGTCCGGTCGCGGCTATGAGCGCTGCGGCGTGCCGGGCAACGCCCACGATTACCCGCTCGATCAGCCGACCTATTACGCCCTCCTCCGCGCCGCCAGTTACCACGTGGCCGGCGTTGGCAAGTTCGACTTGCATAAGAAGACGCTCGACTGGGGTCTCGACGGCGCCCGCCTGCTGCCGGAGTGGGGGTTCTCCGCCGGGATCGACAACGAAGGCAAGATCGATGCGATCCGCAGCGGGGCGGACGAGCCGCGCGGCCCGTACATGGCCGAGTTGCACCGGCGGGGTCTTGCCGCGCGCCACGTCCATGATTTCCAACAGCGCCACCCCTTCCGCGATACCTACCCGACGCCGTTGCCTGATGATGCCTATTGCGACAACTGGATCGCCGAAAATGGCTTGGGCCTCATGCGCCAGTTCCCCACGGACCAGCCCTGGCATCTGGTGGTGAACTTCACCGGACCGCACAACCCCATGGACGTCACCGAGGCGATGCAGCGGCGATGGGAAGGCGTCGCGTTCCCTCCGCCGCACAACAACACCCAATGGGATGCGGAGACGCATCAGCAGATCCGTCGCAACTATGCCGCCATGATCGAGAACATCGACCGGCACGCCGGTCGATTTATCGCGGCGATCCGGGATCGCGGCGAGCTTGACCGGACATTGATCATCTACAGCAGCGACCACGGGGAGATGCTCGGCGACCACGACCGCTGGGGCAAATCCATTTGGCGCCAGCCATCGGTTGGCATTCCACTCATCGTCAGCGGGCCGGGCGTGGCGCGCGGCGCGACCAGCGACGCCCTCGTCTCCTTTCACGACCTGGCGGCCACCCTGCTTGACTACGCGGGACTCGACGTCCCGGCCGCGATGGACAGTCGATCATTGCGCGCCGTGCTGGAGGGGCGACACGCTCACCATCGTGACGCCGTCGTCTCGGGCCTGGGTGACTGGCGGATGGTTTATGACGGCCGGTTCAAGCTGGTGCGCGGCGCGGGAATAAAGCCGATGCTCTTTGACCTGCTCAAGGATCCGCACGAGGACGATGACGTTGCCGCGGGGCTGCCGGCGGAGGCGGCTCGGCTTGGCGATCTCCTGGCACAGGAGGCGGAGGAGGTGGTGTCGTAGGTAACCGTCATTGACGAGCACGTTCGCTCCATCGCCTCAGAGCGGCGGCTCGCCGCATCGCCGCATGGACTCACACATCGAGGTAGGGGGACACAGATGGCCGCGAATACCATGGGGAACCTCGTCCAGCTGTTTGTCGCGGGGAAGCTCTCCCGCCGCGAATTTGTCGCCGGGGCGCTCGCTCTCGGCATCTCGGCCGGCGCCGTCGATGCGGTCCTGGCCAGCGGCGGTCAGGCTGACGTGCCTGGTGGCGCCAGGGCGCAAGGCACGCCGCCGGTGTCCGGGCCGACCCATACCTACCCCTTGACCGAGGAGACGGTTACCTTCCGCATTGCCGTGCCCGCGAATCCCCTGGTCGAGGACTTTGCCACCAATACCTTTACCGCATGGTACGAGGAAAAGACGAACGTCCACCTCGAGTGGGACATCGTGCCCAGTCAGGAAGCGCAAACCAGACTCAACGTCATGCTCGCCAGTGGCGACTACCCTGACCTGCTGATGAATTTCAGCCCGTCGCCGGCGCTGCAGCAGGTCTACGGCGCCCAGGGCGTCTTCCTCTCAATGAACGACCTGATCGAGCAGCATGGCCTTCACTTCAAGCAAGTCGTCGAGGAGTATCCGCGGACCCTGGATGTGGTCACCGCCGCCGACGGCGGCATCTATGCCCTGCCCATGGTGACCGATTGCGACCACTGTTCGATGTGGCACAAGCTCTGGATCTACCAGCCGTGGCTGGACCAGCTCGGCCTGGCAATGCCGCAAACGACGGAGGAATATGCCGCCGCCCTCCGGGCATTCAAGGAGCAGGATGCCAACGGGAATGGCCAAGACGACGAGATCCCGCTGGTCAGCGCCGTGCAGAGCGCTGCTACCTCGCTCGACTCATTCTTCATGAATGCCTTCATCGCCAACCCCGGCGGCGACGCCGACTGGCTGTCCGTGCAGGACGGCGCCGTCACGGCGGTCTACGCCACGCCGCAATGGCAAGCGGGGTTGACCTACCTGGCCGGACTCTACGCCGAGGGGCTGATTTCCCCGGAGACGTTCACGCAGGACCAGGACCAACTGCGACGGCTTGGGAACAACCCCGAGGCCCCGATCGTCGGCTCCGTGCCGGGCGTGTCACCGGCGGCATACATGGATATCAACTCGCTCGAAGGTGGGCGGTGGACAGATTACGTGACGGCGCCACCGCTGCAAGGACCGGATGGGGTGCGCTTCGCCGCCTACGACCCCTATAACCCCTTCCGCCTGGGGAACTTCATCATCTCCAGCGCCTGCGAGAACCCGGAGCTCGCCTTCCAATGGGCCGACGGCCTGTACGAGGTCGAGACGACGATGCGCTCCGTCTTTGGCGTGCCGGGGGAGAACTGGCGCTGGGCGGAAGAGGGCGAGGTCGGGATCGACGGCCGGCCGGCAATCTGGAAGCGACTCTCCTCGTTTGCCGGGGTGCAGAACTTCTGCTGGCGTCCGACCGGTCCGACCTATCGCCCGAATTGGCTGCGCCTTGGCGAAGCGATCGACCCGGCGGAGGCCGACCACAACCTCGAAGCCATCCTCTTCCGCGAGACGAAGAACAACTACGCGCCGTACCAGCAACCCGCCGAGATGGTGCTGCCGCCGCTCTTCTTCACCGAGGAGCAAGCGCAACAGGTGGCCGAGATGGGCACGACCATCAAGGACTACGTCGAGCAGACCTTCGCGTCCGCGATCATCGGCCAGTTCGACATCGACGGGCAGTGGGAGGAGTATCTGGCGACGCTGGAAGGGATGGGCCTGCCCCAATACCTCCAGATCCACCAAGAGGTGTATGACGCACGGAACGGGTAGGCGTTAGGGACGAGGGGCTACGTTGTCTCCCTAACGCCTAACGCCTAACGCCTAACGCCTCGAAAGGAGGCTTCCATGCAGCGCAGCGCGATCCACGAGACGGGCGTCGACCGCGGCTTCAACATCTTCAACTACGTGGTCCTGACGCTGTTTCTGCTGGTGGTGCTCTACCCGCTGATCTACATCGTCAGCGCCTCGTTCAGCAGCGCGCGGGCGGTGACGTCGGGGCAGGTCTGGCTCTGGCCGGTCGACGTGACCCTCGACGGCTATAAGGCGATCTTCAAGCACCACCTGCTGGTGCGGGGCTTCCTCAACTCGCTCTTTTACACCGTCGTCGGCACGGCGGTGAGCGTGACCTTGACGATCCTGGCAGCCTACCCGCTTTCGCGCAAGGACCTCTATGGCCGCGGCGTCATCATGTTCCTCTTCTTCTTCACGCTCCTCTTCAGCGGCGGTCTGATCCCGACTTACCTCGTCGTCAAAGACCTGGGGCTGCTCAATACCCGTTGGGCGCTGGTCTTCCCCGCCGCGCTTTCGATTTACAACATGATCATCACCCGCACCTATTTCCAGACGGCGATCCCCGACGAGCTGCTGGATGCGGCCACGATCGATGGCGCCAGCGACTTCCGCTTCCTCTGGAACGTGGTCATCCCGCTGTCTGGTCCCATCGTCGCCGTCAACGCCCTCTTTTACGCGGTCGCCCAGTGGAACCAGTTCTTCAACGCCCTGATCTACCTGACCGATCAGGACCTGTGGCCGCTGCAACTCGTGCTGCGAGAGATCCTGGTGCAGAACAACGTCGACCCGGCAATGATCTCGGACGTCGAGGATTTAATCCTGCGCCAGAACCTGCGGGAACTGCTCAAGTATTCGCTGATCGTCGTCGCCACCCTGCCGGTGCTCATCGTCTACCCCTTCGTCCAGAAGCACTTCGTCAAGGGCGCGTTGATCGGATCCCTCAAAGGATAACGGAGTCGTGAGTCGTGAGTCGTGAGTAGACCGGCAAGATTGCAT
>JBOGUE010000107.1:0-6847 GCA_050695955.1 Thermomicrobiales bacterium
GGGGTGGACCGTGCCGTACGCCGTCCGCATGATCCGGATGATCGAGGACGCCGGTCTCCACCTCGCCTGGCTGGAGGAACCGGTGCTGCCCGACCAGATCGACGGCTACGCCGAGATCGCGCGGGCCGTGGATACCCCCATCTCCGGCGGCGAGCACGAGTTCACGCGCTACGGTTTTCGCGAGCTGATCGGCCGCGGCGCCGTCGACATCGTCCAGCTCGACGTCAACCGCGTCGGCGGCATCACCGAGTCGCGCAAAATCTGGGCGATGGCGGGCGGGGCAAACCTGCCGGTCCTCCCCCATGCCGGCCAAATGCACAACTACCATCTGGTGATGGCGCACCTCAACTCGCCCATCGCCGAGTTCTTCCCGCTCCTCGATCCGCCCGACGGCAACACCCTCTTCTGGCACGTCTTCGCCGGCGAACCGACGCCCGTCGACGGCCACATCACCCTCGCCGACCGGCCGGGTCTCGGCCTGACCCTCAACGACGACTTCGTCGCCCGGTACCGGGTCTGAGTTTCGCGATAGGCACCGCCATGACGACCGTCATCAACCGCATCGAAGGCATTATCCCGATCCTCTCGATGCCGTTCCTGGACGACGACGCCATCGACGTCGATAGCCTGGTCGCCGAGGCGGAGTTCCTGGTCGAAACCGGCGTCGATGGGGTCGGTTTCGGCTACGGCAGCGAGATTGTGCGCCTGACTGACGCCGAGCGCGACGCCGCGCTGGTGGCAGTGGCCGGCGCCATCGGGGGGCGTGTGCCGATCGTCGCCGCGACGGGCGCCAACAGCACCCGCGCTGCCCTGCTGCGAGCGGAAGCAGCTCGCGCGGCAGGGGCGGACATGCTGATGATCACCCCGCCGGCCCTCCCCGCGGTCACCCCGGATGACCTCTGTATCCACTACGCGACGATTGCCGAACAGGTTCGGCTTCCGATCATCGTGCAGGATGCCCCTGGCATGACCGGCGTGGCGATGCCGGCGACGTTGCTGGGCCGTCTGGCGGAAATCGAGCGCGTTGTCGCCGTCAAGGTTGAGGCGATGCCGCCGGCGCCGAAGGTCAGCGCCGTCGTCGCATGTGTGGGCGACGCCGCTGGCGTCCTGGGCGGCGCGGGCGGCGTCGACTTCGTCCACGAGCTGGAACGCGGTGCGTGCGGCACGATCCCCGGCGCCGCGCTGCCGGAGTTCTTCATCGCGGTTTGGCGGCACGCCCAAGCGGGCCAACTCGCGGAAGCCCGCTCCACCTTCAACCGCTTCTTGCCGTTGCTGACCCTGTCGGCACGCACCGCCGACACCTTCCTCTTCACCCAAAAAGAGATCCTGCGCCGGCGCGGGATCCTGCCGTCCGCCCGGCTGCGCGCTCCCTGCGAGCCGCTCGACCCCGCGTTTCTCCGAGAGGTGGAGGCGCTGTTGGGCGAGCTCGGGCTCGCCGCCCTCGGCCGCTCCTGGCAGCCCTAGAAACTGTTTGGCACCCGTCATCCTGAGCCGAAGGCGAAGGATCCCCCGGCGAAGCCGCCCCGACTTTGACGGCGATGCGCTGCGCGCGGGGATGCTTCGCCTGCGGGCTCAGCATGACGGGGGCGGTCGGTACGGCGGTGTAACAGGCGCTGCCCGGTGAACGGACCCATTCACCTCGGAGTAGTACGATACGGTCATGGACATGAAGACCGACCGGAGGAAACCGGCCACCCAACGCGACGTCGCCCGGCGTGCCAACGTCTCGACCGCCGTCGTCTCCTATGTCATCAACAACGGCCCGCGCCCGACCTCGCCCGAGGTGCGCGAACGCGTGTTGCAGGCCATCGCCGATCTCGACTACCACCCCAACGCCTTCGCCCGCGGCCTGCGCGCCCGCCGCACCCACACGATCGGTTTCGTCGCCAACGACTTCCACCCCCTGGAGAGCTTTGGATCCCACTATCTGGCATCGATCCTGAGCGCGCTGACCGCCGAGTTGAAGGCGCACGGCTACTACCTGCTGATGTACCCGTTGATGATCGGCGAAGATCTCACGCCGCTCGACCAGCTCCTGCGCAGCGAGCGGCTCGATGGCGTCGTGGTCCGTCTGGTGCAAGATCCTCCCGCCACCGACGCCCTCCTTGATCTGATCACCCGCTCAGGGATCCCTGCCGTCTGCATCGAACGGCCAGGCGCCGCCCGCTTTGCCCTCCGCTCCGTCACCTACGACGATGCCGCTGGCGCCCACGCGGCGACGAGCTATCTCGTCGATCGCGGGCACACCCGCGTCGCGCACCTCCACGGCGACCTCCGCTACGCCACTGGTCGCGCCCGCCTCAAGGGCTACAAGCAGGCGCTGTCCGACGCCGGGCTGCCCGTCGACTCCCACCTCATCCGGGGCTGTACCTGGAGCACGTCGCGAGCGACGAGGGAGATGCGGCGCCTGCTCGGTATCGCCGACCCACCGACGGCGGTCTTCGCCGCCAGCGACGACATCGCCCTTGGCGCGCTGGAAGCCCTGCGGGCCGACGGACGCCGGGTCCCAGAGGATGTGGCGCTGGTCGGTTTCGACGACATACCCTTAGCTCAGGAACTGACCACGCCGCTCACCACGGTACGCATCCCGCTCGCCGATATCGGCCGCCGCGCCGCCCACATGCTGACCCACGAGGGCGACGAAGATCGCAATGCGCTCGTCGATGTCCTTCCCGTCAAACTGATTCGCCGCGCCAGCGCCTAGCCCAGTATGTTGTCGTATGCAACGATAACAGAGCGATCCACCCACCCACACACTCGTCCCTTACTTACACCAGCCATTCCCGCCGCGCCGCGAACTCGGCCAGCGCCGCCTCCTGCGCCGCGTTCTCGACCGCGCCGGGGCAGGCTGCCCGTAGTTCCGCCAGGGCCTCCTCCGCGCTCAAACCATCCCGAATCAGATACGCTGCCAGGATGGAGCCGGTCCGCCCCTGTCCCATCAGGCAATGCACCGCCACCGGCTGTCCGGCCATCCGGAGGCGATCGATAAATGCCAGTCCTTCGCGAAACTGTGCCGGCGTCGGCGGTTGGAGGTCGACGATGGGGATATGGAGACTATCAAGCCCGTGCCGTGCCAATTCCTCGGCCGGCAATGGCTCCTCGGTCAGCGACAGCACCGCCCCAATCCCTTGCGACCGCAGCGACGTCAGATCCTCGTCGAGCGAGTCGCCACGTCCCCACCATCGCCGCCGCCCACCCGGCCGCGAGCACCCCGCGAGGATTCCCGGTACCAACCAGTAAAAGCGTTCCATCGCGGTTCTCAGTCGCCAGTAGTCAGTAGTCAGTGGTCAGTGGTCAGCAGCTTCCACCGTACAATGCCGCTGACTCTTCGTCATCACCGACAACGGTAGGATCGCTCCTGCCCATTCGGCGAGCACCGGTTCACACCCACCGACTACTGACTACTGACTACTGACTACTGACTACTTCGTCCTACCGATCGTTATCCCGCGGCAACTTCGGCACGAGCCAGCTCAGGAAGGCCTCCGGGCTGCGGCTTTGGAGGTGAATAACGCCTGGACCCTCGAAGTCCGCCACGAACCCTTCGCCGCTGAGGATCGTCGCCTTCCAGCTCCCGACTTTGCGCACGTCGTATGTCATGTGCCCGTCGAAGGCGACGATGTGCCCGGTATCGACGGTGTAGCGCCGCCCCGCCTCCAGCGCGACCGTGTGAATCGCCCCGTAGCTGGAGACGATCAGCGTTCCCTGGCCGGCGCAGCGCAACATGAAGAGTCCCTCGCCGCCGAAGAAACTCTTCGCGCCGCCCCACTTCGTACTGACCTCGATCGCCAGCTCGCTCGCCAGATAGCTCCCTGACTGGACGATCAATTCGCCATTGAGTGGCATCACCATGATGTCGCCTGTCAATTGCGGCGCCAGCGTCACCTCGCCGCCGTTCGGCCCGGCCGAGAAGGTGTTCTGGAAAAACGACTCCCCGCCGATCGCCCGCCTGATCGACTTCATGAAGCCGCCCGTCGCCGCCGTCTCGACCGTCACCCCATCGTCCATACTCACCATCGCGCCGCCCTCGGCGCGGATCTGCTCCCCACCACCCAACGTCACCCGCGCCAGCGCATACGACGGCTGATACAGGACGTCCGTGTTCATCCCCTACTCCTTCAACGCTATCGATACAGCACCGGCCATCCCAGCGCTCCGCCTGCCTATCATGCCAAACACCCAATCCCGCCGAATCGGTCAACTAACGTATTCAACCCCGCGACCTGTTGTGCGCGGTTACGACCGACGACGTCGAACGCCGCATGGCTGTATGTTGCGGTCTACTACAACATCAACCGTCGGAAGTCGTCGCCTCCCCTTTCTCACGCACGGCGGGTACCCTCTGGGTAGGGAGCTGGGGGTGATGGCCGCTCGCCACAAAGCGAAACGCGGCGCCCGATATTGGGCGCCGCGCTCGCCGCGAGGTGCGGGGCCGTGGGAAAGGTGGGGCGTCAGATCAGGAAGGGATCGTCGGCCGTGAGATGCTAGATCGAGACGTAGCCAAGCGGATCGATCGTCGTCCCGTTCAATTCGATCATGAAGTGGACGTGCGGGCCGGTCGAGAGACCGGTGCTGCCAACCAGTCCAATCTCTTGGCCCTGGTTCACCTCCTGGCCGACCGATGCCCGAACCTCCAGCATATGTCCGTACGTCGTGCGGAGGCCGTTGCCGTGGTCGATCGTGACGTAGTACCCAAGGCCACAGTCGCACCAGCCGGCAGCCGCCACGGTGCCGCCATCCGACGCCCGGATTGACGTCCCAGCAGGCATCGCCAGGTCGATCCCGTTGTGGTAATTGCAGCCGAGCGTCGCGTTGTATGGCTCGAAACCAAAGCCGCTGCACCCGAATGCCTGGGTAAACGTCGCTCCTGGCAGCGGGTTGATGAAGGTTCCGGTCGGGCCGCTCACCGGCAGCGGTTGCTCTGGCGCCGGCGCCTCGGTGAGGATCATCAAGTCGCCGGCGACGAACCCGGCTAAGTCGTCGGCTTCGATCTGATACCAATCGTTGCCGCTGGCATCGTGGAACGGCCCGTCGAGCACGTCGACGACCGTCTGCTCGATCAGCGTGCCGACCAGATCGGACCCAGTCGTCGCGTCGGCCCGGACGTTGACCCCGACTCCCTCTGGCGTCCGCGTGGTCGCGGAATCGCCCGCGCCGAACTTGGCCGGTTCGAGCTCGACCGCGACTTGCGGCTCTTCGGCCGCCGTCAACAAGTCACCGTCGGAGTATCCCGTCACGTCGCCGTCGGTGATCAAGTACCAGCCGTTCCCGTCGTCGTCGTAAAACGGCCCGTCCATTACCTGAACGACGTCGCTCTCCGGGATGCCGCTGATCGCCGCCGAATCCAACCCGACGCCGTCGCGGATGTTGACAGCGTCGCCGTCCCCGGTTGTCGCCGCCACGTAGTCTCCGGCAGAAAAGCGCGCCGGGTCTTGGCCCTCGTTAGCGGAGTCGCCGTCGTCGGAGCTAGCCGACGCGCCGCCGGAGTCGGCCAGGTAAGCCCCGACGATCCAGCCCGCGCTCCCCTCGTAGCTGACCGGCCACCAGCGGTTGCCGTCGGCATCGGTAGCGGTGTCGGCCTCGGCGATCCGCAGCGAGACGATCTCGCCGCCGGGCGCCGTCGCCACGATCTCCGCCGAGGCATCCGGCTCCGCCCGCAAGTTGACGCCGTCCGGGCTGGCCACCAGGGCCGTCAGCCCGCTCAGGTCGTCAACGCTGGCGACGTCGACGTCGAACGTATCCTCGGGGATCTCCGCGGCCGCCTCGTCGCTCTCGCCGGCCTCCGCGGTCGCGGCGACTGTCTCACCTTCCTCGGATGCGGCGGACGCTTCTTCCGGCGCCGCGTCGGTTGTCGCCAGGTAGGTCCCGGAGACCCAACCGTCTTGCCCGTCGCCCGAAACCGGCCACCAACGGGTGACCCCATCCTCGTCATAGACCGTATCGAGTTGGTCGATCAGGAGCGTGACGACCGTGCCCTCGGCCAACGTCGTCACGATCGCCGCATCATGGCTCGCCTCGGCCCGGAGGTTCACGCCCTCCGCGCTGTTCGCCACGACCGCGCTCAGCCCACTCAGGCTGTCGACGCTCTCGACCGCGACCGCGAACGACTCGTCTTGTGCGGCCACGCCAAGCGGGACCGCCGCGCCCGCCCCGAGGACGAGCATCACGACCGCGCCGGCGCACAAAGCGCGCACCTTCGCGGGCAACCGGGCATACCTCAATATTCGCGCGGAATCCACCGCACCTTCCCTCCTGCTGCCGCCGAGACCCCTGAGCCGCCCGCCCGGCATCCGCCGGGCGACCTGTTGCGCCGCATTGGCAATCCCGCCCCGAACCGGTGGCCCGCCCATCCTTCGCGCCACCCGTTCAGTCCATCCGGCGAGGATCGCCTCGCGCCGCGAGCCAAGAACCGCGACTCACTACCGGAGCCATCCCTGGCGAGCCCGGCCGTTCCCTCCATCCCGCAAGTGCAAGCTGTACGGACGATCAAGGGAGCCGGCGCGACCATTTCCGCGCCCCACGCGCGTGCCGTCGATGTGCACCGGACCCCACCATAGCAAAGCCTTTCAGCCTTGACAACGTGAACGTACGTTTTGTTCGGTCATAACGTCCGAATTTGCGCATAACTTTCAACCGCGCATGCCAAAGGCTGTGCGGTAGGTGCAGACCTATGTGTCCGCCCGCCTTTATTGCCGAACCGTTGCGATCTGAACCAGGGCGGACACATAGGTCATCTCTTCCGAATCAATCGCCGGATCGCGTTCGTTCGTGGGGTTTCAACCCCACGCTGAACCGACGGAGCCGACGCGGGGTTGAAACCCCACGCTCAACTGACGAAGTCCCGCCG
>JBOGUE010000108.1:0-14049 GCA_050695955.1 Thermomicrobiales bacterium
ATGTGGTACTTGCCCTCACGGATTGTCGAAGATCTCGTGGCCGCCGACCCGCCGCCAAACTACGTGCGCTTCGCCGGGAAAGACCGATTCACCATACCGAAAGGTAGCACGGCCATCATCTGCCCAGGTCATCTCCCACACTCCCGGCCAGCCCTGTACGCGCTTGATGCGGAGTCCCTTTCGCAGCGTGCCACGGCGTAGATCGGCCACGAATTTGTCCACAGCTGCCAAAAAGGTCGCTTGCCGCTCAACTGTCAAGCGATCGAACTCACGCAGAAATGAACCTTCTGTATCATACGTCGGCATTCTTGGCCCTTTGTCTTAGGGCCGCCAGGAACTCCTCATCTGAGTAATACCTCGTATATCGTCCTTCGGCACGGTCAATCTCTGCCTCAATCTCACCGGTGATCCACGTCCTCGTCCAGAACCACGCTTGGTCGGGATCGATCTGTTCCGGGCGGTGAATGCCGAACGCGGCGGCTTTGCGCCAGAAGGTTTCGTCGTCGTCCTCGGGCGAGACCATGGGAAGCTTGCGAATATCGACGTCGGTATTCATGGGGCCGGCCTCCATTGCGGAGCAGGTAAGCACGTCTGGGTGCACATTATCTGGCGCATCGCCTCGGGCGTCAAAGCAATCGGGCTGCCGCCGACAGATGGTATAACCGCCGCGGTCATGTGACTGCAGGTCCACCACGACTGGAAGGAGAAACGCACGTGCCGGATCCGCGCTACGAGACCTGGGCCAAAGCCCTAGCGGGCTACTCGGTCGAGGTGAAACCGGGCCAGACGGTGGCGATCACCGGCGGCGTCGTGGCCGAGCCGCTTTTGCGCGCGGTCTACCGCGAAGTGCTCAACCGGGGTGGGCTGCCGGTGCTGATGCCGTCGTTCCCCGATCTGGGCGCGGACCTCTTTGGCCTCGGCTCGGATGAACAGCTTGGCTACATCTCGCCGGTCGAGCGGTTCATCCGCGAGCAAGCGGACGTCTCGATCTACATCCTTGCCGAAACGAACACGAAGTCGCTCTCCGGCGTCGACCCGGCGCGGCAGACGGTCTACCAGCGCGCCCGGACCGATCTTTTCCGCACCTACATGGAGCGGTCGGCGAGCGGCGAGCTGGACTGGACGATCACCCTCTTTCCGACCGACGCCTATGCTCAGGACGCTGACATGGGCACCGGCGAGTTCGCGGAGTTCGTTCACCGTGCCTGCAAGCTGCACACGCCCGATCCGGTCGCGGCCTGGAAAGCGGTCGCCGCCGAACAGCAGCGCCTGATCGACTGGCTGGACGGGAAGCGCGAGATCCAGATCACCGCGCCCGACGTCGACCTGACGCTCTCGGTGGCCGGCCGCACCTGGATCAACGCCGACGGCCGCAAGAACTTTCCAGACGGCGAGGTCTTCACTGGTCCAGTCGAAAACGCTGCCACCGGCGCCATTCGATTCAGCTACCCGGTGATCGCCGGCGGGCGTGAGGTCGAGGACATTCGGCTGCGGTTCGAGAATGGCAAGGTGGTCGAGGCCAGCGCCGCCAAGAACGAGGAGTTCCTGCTCCAGCAGCTCGACACCGACGACGGGGCACGGTTCATCGGTGAGTTCGCCTTCGGCACGAACTTCGACGTGACCCGCTTCACCCGCAACATCCTCTTCGACGAGAAGATCGGCGGCACGATCCACCTCGCTCTTGGCGCGGGCTACCCCGAAACGGGTAGTACGAACCAATCCGCCGTCCACTGGGATATGATCTGCGACCTGCGCCAGGGCGGGCGAGTCGAGGTCGGCGGGCAGCCGTTCTTGGTGGAAGGGACGTACGTGGTCTGAGGCGGCAAGGCGGGAGGGGGGAGGGCGAGGAAAAGACCCCTCTATCTACTGAGGCAGTGTCTTTTGGGCAAAATGGGACTCAGATCTCGATGATTGATCATTGGGTGATGTGTCCCGCGAAGGGGCTTGATGCCTCCCGCCGCGTTGCCGCGGATGTATCTAACGCCACAAATGCAGAAGCAACCCGGCGCCGACGATCGAGAGCGCGGTCCCGATCACGGTGAGGCCAGTGCCCCAAAGGAGGGTGAGAAAGAGGTCACCCTGGTTGAGGAGCAACAGGCCAAGGAGGAGGGCAACGAGGCCTCCGTTCAACCAGTTCCAGCCATTGGGTGTTTGCATGGTACGCGGCTCCACACCAATTCGATGGCTCGATGGGCGGGCATTGCCGTCGCTTGTACTCTTGCAGAGAGATTATTACACAACCAGTTCAGAAAATCCACACAATTCGGGTGGGTTGCCAACAACCCATCGCCTCTACGACAGTTACCTCGCGACGTTCGCGCCAACGCAGGAGACGACCCGGACGCATGAGCGCTACCGCCTATCCCGACGCGATCGATCTTGAGCCGGTGGAGCGGCCGCTCGACGCCGTCGCTCAGATTCCCGGCTCGAAGAGCATCACCAATCGCGCGCTGCTGGTCGCCGCGCTGGCGGACGGCGAGAGCGAGTTGACCGGCGCCCTCCATAGTGACGACACCCGTTACATGGCCGGCGCCCTGAATGACCTTGGGATTGAGGTCGAATCAGATGAACCTGGCGAATGTTTCCACGTCCGGGGGGGTGGCGGCACGTTCCCTGCCGAGCAGGCCGACCTCTTTGTCGGCAACTCGGGGACCACGATGCGCTTCTTGACGGCAGCATTGCCCCTCGGTCGCGGGCGCTACCGGATCGACGGGGTGCCGCGCATGCGACAACGCCCGATTGCCCCGCTCTTGCAGGCGCTCAACGACCTTGGCGCGAACGCCGCCAGCGAGACAGGGACCGATTGCCCGCCGGTCGCCGTCGAGGCGAACGGATTGCGCGGCGGACGAACCGCGATGGCGGGCGACCAAAGCAGCCAGTACTTCACCGGGCTTCTGCTTGCTGCACCGTGCGCGGCGGAAGGGGTCGAGGTCGAGGTGATTGGCGAACTGGTGTCGACACCGTATCTCGTGATCACGGCGGCGGTGATGCGGTCCTTCGGTGTCGAGGTTCAGCTCGACACGGAGAACTGGCGCGTGTTTCGGGTGGCGCCCGGCCAGCGCTACACCGGTCGCGTCTACCACGTCGAGCCGGACGCCTCGAACGCATCCTATTTCTTCGCCGCGGCGGCCATCACCGGCGGTCGGGTTCGCGTCGACGGGCTCGGTCAAGGTTCGACCCAGGGCGATCTGCATTTTGTGGACGTGCTGGCGCGGATGGGCGCGACCGTTAACATCGCCGATGACTTCGTCGAGGTGCGGGGACCGCCTCCCGGCGAGTTGCGCGGCGTCGACGCCGATATGAGCGCCATTTCCGACACGGCGCAGACACTGGGCGCGATTGCCCCCTTCGCCGCCGGCCCGACGACGATCCGGGGCGTTGAGCACATGCGCCTGAAGGAGACGGACCGCGTCGCCGCGGTGGCCGCCGAGCTACGACGACTCGGCCAAGGCGTCGAGGAACGCGCGGACGGTCTTACGATCCACCCGGCGCCAGTGACGCCGGCCGCGATCCAGACCTACGACGACCACCGCATGGCCATGAGCTTCGCGATCGCGGCGTTACGAGCGCCCGGCGTGCGCATCCTCGAACCGGGGTGCGTCGCCAAGACCTTTCCTGACTTCTTCGCGCGGCTCGCCGCGGTCGTCGGGAGCCAGTAGGCACGCATTGCGACGCATGCCCTATGCTTGACACGGGGAAACCGGCGTTTGAAGATGGGGAGCGCCGGGGTCGGTTCAGTTTTCGTCAAATGGGGGGAGATCATGCCGCGACGCTGGCTTCGGTGGGCTTTGATCCTTGCCGTGCTTGCGCCAATGCTGGTGACGGTTGCCAGCTCGCGCGAGCGCACCCGCGTTTCGGCGCAAGAGGCGTCGCCGGTTGCCGATTCGCCCGGCGAGCCCGGACCCGCCTTCGTCTCGGAGCAGTGGCGGATCGCGCTGGTCGCGGCCGACCGCTCGCCTGGTATCAACGCCCTCAGCCTCGAACGCGGCGCCGGCCGCACCTGGATCGTCGTCGTTACGGACATCACGAACTGGTCGGCGAATGCCTCGTCCCTCGATCCGCGCGCCCTGCGTCTGTTCTTCCCAGAGGAATCGAACCCCGGCGGGTTCGCGCCGGAATCGACCATCGACGTGGCGGCGCGGCTTGGAACCGAGCCGCTGCAACTCGACACGCCGATCGAGTTCGCACCGGATGAGACGAAGCGCGTCGTCGTGGCCTACCAGGTCAGTGTCGACTTCACGGTACCGGCGATCCGCTACGGCGATGAGGCGCTGTCGTTGGACGACCTGCTGGAGGCGGAGATCGATTTCGATGCCTTACCGCCGGTCACGCCCGCGCCAACGCTCGTACGGGTGTTGATCGACGACATCATCGCGGGCAACGAGCTCGAGGTCTTCCAGCCGGATACGGAAGAGGTCCGGCGCATTGAGCTCATTGGCCTCGACGTGCCGACCGGCAGCGCCTGTTTCGCGGCGCAGTCGACCGAGGCGTTGGCCAGTCTGACAACGTCGGCCGTATTGGTTGAGCGCGATCCGACCGCCGGTGACAACGGCGAGGCCGTGCCGCGGTACGCGTGGATCGAAAACGAGGACGGTCAGCGCATTTTGCTCAACCGCGCCATGATCCTCGATGGATTTGCTGTTTGGTCGGGAGAGCCCGCGGACACCCGGTTCGCCGAATGGCTGCAGCAGGCCGAACGCATCGCTCGCGAAACCAACGCCGGGCTCTGGGAGGAATGCGGCGGACTCGACGACCCGCTCGCGGCGCCAGTCGCCTCGCCGACGGCCGAAGCCGTTGAGCCTGAGGAGACTGAGAACGCCACGCCGGAGCCGACCGCGGCGGCGACCGAGGAGCCGACGGAAGAGGCGACGGCGACCGACGAGGCCACGCCGGAGGCGACATCGACCATCCTTCCTGAGTCGGAAGCGACCGCGACACTTGGGCCGACCGGGCAATACCCGTCATCCGTCGCCGAGCTGGCCGCGGAGGACGCGCCGGATACGTGCGACCGCATCGGTTGGGGCACGCCCGACGAGGAGACGCTGGCCGACGATCCGCTCGACTACTACGCCGCATGCCACGACGCGGGCGGGGTCTACGTCGCCCGTTGCGTCGGCAGCACCGAGGGCACCGGCAGCGCGGCGCCGGCCTCCGATCGCCTTTGGATCATTTGCGTCGTGGTGGTCGCCAACGGCGCCGACGACCCACTCTTCGTTAGTCCGGTCGACTTCATCTTGGTCGACGGCGACAACCGGCGATACGAGCTCAACTCGGCCGCAATGCGGGCGTTGCCCAGCGATCGCGTACTTCAGTCCGGCGAGGTGGCCGCGGGGGAGCAGGTCAGCGGCGCCGTCGCCTTCGACGTGCCACGCAACGGGACGCGCCCCTTCCGCCTGGAAATTGTGCCGCTGGTCGAGCCGAACGCCGGCACGTCTCAGCCGGCCATCATCATTATCGACCCGAACGCGGCGCCGCCGGAGTGACAAGGGCGGCAAGGCGGGAAGGAACGCGTCGTCAACCCGAGCTCTCACCCCGTCATTCCGAGCCGCGGCGAGGAATCGTCCCGGTCGGGTTTTGAGGGCGGGATTCCTCTCTGCGATCGGAATGACGGGGTGGGCGATCGGCATGACGGGGTGGGTGCGTCAGTCGGACGAGAAGGCCCACGGTCGCGCGCGGAAGATCGTTCAAATCTTCACAATCTCTGCTCGACGCTGATATACTGTGGCAGGTTCCGGCGAACGGGACCGCCGCCGGTCAGCGATCTGCCTCCACGCCCAGTCGCCTGCCGGCGACACCGCGCAGCACCTCAGATGGAAGAAAGGGGTTTCGCGCTCAATGGGCTCTTCCCCTCGCCTCACCCCCCGGATCCTCGGACTCGTCGCACTGCTGTTGACGGTTTTGGCCGGACCTGTGCTGCTTTCGCCGGCGCCGATTGCGGCCCGCCAGGCAACGCCCGGCGCCTTCTCGTGCGCGCCGCAAACCACCCCGGTCGATCCCGCTAGCCTCGTCGCCTCGCCGGCCACCGTATCGCAAGAAGACGCACCGACCGGCGAGTTGACCGAGGTGACGATGGGCTACGTTCCCGTCAGCATCTTTGCCCCCGTCTTCGTCGCCCTGGAGAAGGGATACTACGCCGAGCAAGGATTGGACGTGTCGCTGGAGCCGCTGCCCGGCGGTTCGGATATGGTCGTGCTGACCGCCAGCGAGGAGTTCGACGCCGGCATCGGCGGGGCCGGGCCCGCCTTTTGGAATGCGGTGGAGCAAGGATTGCCGCTGACAGTCATCGCCCCCGGCCATATGGAAGGCAACCCGGTCGCGACGCCACTGATGATCTCCAAAGAGGACTGCGAGTCGGGCGAGATCTCGTCGGTGGCCGATCTGGACGGGAAGAAGGTTTCGGTCAACGCCCGCGGGGCGACCGAGTATTGGCTGGCCGAGGCGCTCGGCACCGCTGGATTGACGCTCGACGACATCGACTTGCACGTCCTCCCCTTCCCCGACGCCGTCGTTGCACTGCAATCGGGCGCGATCGATGCGGCGATGGTCGGAGAGCCGCTGGCCACGCTGGCCGAGCAGGACGATATCGCCGTTCGCCTCCTGTCCGATTTTCCAGTCCAAGAGATCCAGCCGACCCTGATCTATGCCAACGAGTCCTTCCTCAACGACAATCCGGGCGCCGCCGCGGGTTTGGTCACGGCCTATCTCAAGGCTTGTCGCGACCTGACTGGCGCCGGCTTCAAGGATCCGGCAAACCTGGCAATCATCGAGCAGTACACCCAAGTTCCGGCGGCGCTGGTCGCCAGCGCCGTGCAGCCGGTCTACGCGGTTGACGGTGAGATCGACGTCGACGGGCTGAACAAGCTGCAGCAGTTCTTCCGCGAGCGCGGCCAGCTCGAATATGATGAGGACCTCGACCCGGCCGGCTTCATTGACACGAGCTACGTCGACGCCGCATTGGACGAACTCGGTCCGTATGAGGGATAAGGCGGAAAGCGGCCACTGATGATTGATTCTGCGCTGACGAGCGCGCGCCAACAGGGCGTCGCCGCGCCGGTCGCGCGACCAGCGGCGCACGACGGCGCCGGCGTCCTTCCCGGCGCCACGATCCGCGTGCACAATCTCGGCTGTCGCTTCGAGACGGCGACGGGGTTTGTCGATGCGTTGCGCGACGTCGACCTCTCGATTCGCCAGGGCGAATTCTGCGTCCTGGTCGGTCCCTCCGGCTGCGGCAAGACGACCCTGCTGCGCATTCTGGCCGGACTGGAAGAGGCGACGAGCGGCACGGTGGAGCTGATTGGACGGGATGGGCAGGCGCCGAAGAACGCGATGGTCTTCCAGGGGCGCTCGGTCTTTCCCTGGCTGACCGTTCGCCAGAACGTCGCCTACGGATTGAAGCTGCGTGGCATGGCACGCTCTGAGCGGCGTGCCGAGGCCGGCCGTCTGATCACGATGGTGGGGTTGTCTCGCTTCGCCGGTGCGTATCCCCACCAACTCTCCGAGGGGATGCGGCAGCGGGTCGCGATTGCCCGCGCGCTGGCAGTCGATCCCGATCTGTTGCTGATGGACGAGCCGTTCGGCGCGCTCGACGAGCAAACCCGGCTCATCCTGCAAGAAGAGCTGTTGCGTATCTGGGAGGACACCGGCAAGACGGTCGTCTTCGTCACGCACTCGATCGACGAGGCGCTCACCCTGGCCGACCGCATCGTCGTGATGGGCGCCCATCCCGGCACGATCAAGGCGACGATCCCGGTCCCGTTTTCCCGCCCGCGCAGCCTGACCGCGGTCCGCTCCGATCCCGCCTTCGCCGGACTCTTCGCCGACGTTTGGGAACTCTTGCGCACGGAGGTCAACGCCGACCGTTTGCTCTCGCCGGAGGGGATGACATGAGTGCCCGCGCGCGCCGCCGGCGGCGCGCGATCGAGGTCGTCCTCACCTTGAGCGCCCCGGCCCTGATCCTTGCTGTCTGGGAGATTCTCTCCCGCACGAACCGCATCGACCCGATCTTCTGGCCGGCGCCCTCCTCGCTGTGGGATACCCTGGTGGATCTCTCGCGCGATGGGCGGTTGGCGACGGACGTCCGTGCCAGCCTGGTCCGGATTCTGGGTGGGTTCCTGCTGGGCGCGGTGCCGGGGGTCATTCTGGGGCTAGCGATGGGGCTCTTTTGGCCAGTCCGCGTCTTCGTGATGCCGGTGGCGGCCGCCTTCTACGCCGTGCCGAAGATCTCGGTGCTGCCGCTGGTCATCATCGCCTTCGGCATCGGCGAGACCTCGAAGTTCGTGATCGTCGGTCTCTCGATCTTCTTTCTCGTCGTGCTCAACACCATGAGCGGCGTGATTGCGATCGACCGCTCATTCCTCGATGTGGCGCATAACTTCGGCGCGAGTCGCCTCCAGATTTTTGCCACGGTCGCCCTCCCCGGCGCGCTGCCCGCCATCTTTACCGGGTTACGACTGGCGCTCGGATTCTCGCTGATCGTCATCGTCGGTACCGAGATGCTGGCTGCCAAGGAGGGCATCGGCCACCTGATCTGGGAGAGCTACCAGACGCTGGCGATCAAGAAAATGTTCGTCGGCCTGATCGTCACCGGCATCATGGGCTGGGCGCTCACCCTCTCTCTTGATTTGGTGGAGCGTGTGGCCTTGCCGTGGAAGCCGGCGGAATAGGCGTGAGGCGTGAGGTGACAGACGTCAAGGAAATCCTTCATGCGGATCTGGGATTTGCCGCCAAGCCGGCTCTGCCGGCAGCAATTGCGCGGCGAGCATCGTGAATTGCACGGGCTGTGGAACATCCTCGTCGAAGACAAGGTCGGGTACTCGAAATACCCGGAAACTCCGCGGTGGCGGGGCAAGCTCCGCGCCCTCTTGCCGCGGCACGAAGCGTTGGTGGAGGAGATGACGCACCACGGCTACCGGCACGCAACTCCCCTCGATCCGATCCCAGCCACGGACGCCGCCGTCCAAGGCGATTACGTCAACACGCCGCGGGAACACGTAACACTCCTCATCGCCAAAGGCTGTGGTTGCCCTGTCACCAGAGTCGATGTGGCAGAATCGCAATCTGAACCGACCGCCGAGCCACTTGGACACGATGAAGACACATGACCGATAACGCGCTGACCTCGACGATACCTCCGCAAGCCGTCCGCCCCGCGCGCTGGCGCATCTGGTTCCAGGCTGTCCGCTTCTTCTCCTTCACCGCCTCGGTGATTCCGATTCTGGTCGGATCGATGCTGGCACTCTTCGACCGGGCGTTCGATCCTCTCCTTTTGCTCGTGATGCTCACGGCCTCAGTCACCTGCCACGCCGGGGCGAATCTGGCCAACGACTACTTCGACCACGTGCGCGGGATCGACACCGTCGAGTCGCTTGGGCCGAGCAAGGTGATCCAGCAAGGATTACTGAGACCGGCCGAGGTGCGGCGCGGGATGATCGTCGCCTTCGCCATCGCGACCGCGCTCGGGTTGATCATCGTCGCCGAAGCAGGCTGGCCGATTCTGGCGCTGGCGCTGGTCAGTCTCGCCGCCGCCTACTTCTACACCGGTGGCCCGAAGCCGCTCGCCTACGTTGCCCTCGGCGAAGTGACCGTCTTCGTCTTCATGGGTCCGGTGATGATCGGCGGCGCCTACTACGTCCTGGTCGATCGTCTGACCTGGGGGGCGATCCTCGTCTCGCTGCCGGTCGGCTGCCTGGTGGCGCTGATCCTCCACGCCAACAACGTGCGCGACATCGACCTCGATCGGCGGGCAAAGAAGGTCACGCTCGCCACGCTCCTCGGCCGGCGCGGCGCAAACGCGGAATTCGTCGCGCTCGTTGCCGTCGCCTACCTCGCGATTCTGGCCCTGATCGCCTGGGAACCAAGCGTCTGGCCGGTGTTGGTCGTCGCCGTGACCATGCCGGCGGCCGTGAACCTGGTCCGCGCCGTCCTGACCGCCACCGAGCCAGCCGAACTCAACCGGCTCCTACGCAAGACGGCCGGTCTTCACCTGCGCTTCGGTACGTTGTTGAGCATTGGCCTTCTCGCGGCGACGGTCGTGGACCGCCTCAGATGATCCGTCGCGTCATGCACGCCGGTCTTGCGCTTGGACTTGGGACCATCGCGACCGGCGCCGTCGTCGCCTATCGCGCACGTTACGTCAACCCGTACGCGCCACGTCTGGAACGGGTGGCACTCACGCTGCCGCGCGGACACGATGGTCTAGCAGGATTTACCATCGGCTTCGTGACCGACACGCATGCCGGACCGTTCATTGCCGCAGAGGACGTCGCGCGGGCCTGCGATCTGCTCACGCCGGAGTGCCCGGACCTGATCCTGCTCGGCGGCGACTACATCTCGGAGTCGCCCCGTCACATTCATGACGTCGTGCCGATGCTGGGGAAACTGGTGAACACGGCTCCGTGCGGCGGCTACGCCGTGCTTGGCAACCATGACCTGAGCGTCTCGGGCGAGAAGGTGATGCGGGCGCTGGCAGCGGCCCGCATCCAAGGTCTGCGCAACCAAGCGGTCGCCGTGGAAACCGGACGCGGCACGCTCTGGGTCGCCGGCATCGACGACACCCTGATCGGCACGCCCGACGTCGCCGGCACCTTCGCCCAGGTTCCATCCGGCGCGGCGGTCTTGGCCCTCTGGCACGAGCCGGAGTTCGCCGAGCAGACCGCGGCCCACGGCGCGTTCGCCCAGCTCTCCGGCCACTCCCACGGCGGCCAGGTCCGGCTGCCGGTCCTCGGGCCGGTCGGCTTGCCGGCGGACGGGCGTCGCCACGTCATCGGCCTCAGCGATGCCGCCGGGATGCCGGTCTACACCTCGCGCGGCGTCGGTGTCTACCGTCCGCCGGCCAGGCTCAACTGCCCGCCTGAGGTGACACTGGTGACGCTGGCAGCGCCTGCTGGATCGTCCTGACCGTCGCCTCTGGGTCGTCCACCTCGACGATCAGCCGCTGGTACCGCTCGTCCTTGAGGTGGATCACGATCGCCTTCGCTGGGCGGCGGACGTCCCAGAAGTCCCAGCCGTGTCGCCCGCGATAGCTGCCCGCGGTGATGAGACCGGGCACGCGGGAGCCGGGCATGCGGAACCCGGTCGGCCGGCTGGCGATTTCGGGGTCGATCTCGACGCCGGTTACATTGGCGAGCGGCGCGCTCACCTCGCTCTTGAGCGCCCACAGTTTGTGCCACCCCTTCAGGGTGACCACCAATGTTCTGTCCTTGATCGCGATGTCTGCCATGTCGTGCCTCGTGCTCAGCCCTGTGCCGTAACCTCGCCCTCACGCAAGAAGGTCCCGATCACGTCTGTGATGCGGTCCGCCACGTCACCGGCCAGCGGCCCATTTGGCCGCGACCCAAACGGGACAGTCTCGTGCTGCCCAGCGGGCAGCGCCTCGGCCAGTCGCGCGCAGATCGCGCGGTCGAGCGGCGTCGCATCATCACCGGCAATCACCAAGGTCGGCGCCGGCACGTCAGCCGCGTCCGAGCGGTGGATCGTGTAGCCATCGAGCGCGGGAAGCAGTCCGGCCAGCGATCCCGCGTTGCGACGGATGGCGCCGAGTCGCGGCTTCGTTACCTCCGCCTTCCAACCCGGACCCCAGCGGGGTCGCAAGTAGCGGTCGAGCGCCAGGTCAATCACGCCTTTGTAGGCGTCGTCGGCTGCCGCGCGGTCGGTCGCCCGCAGGTCGTTCCGCGCCGCTCCCGCCGTACCGTCCGGGTGGTTGTCGACCAGGGAGGCCACGGCAGGTTCGATCAGGGTCAGCGACCGCACCCGTGCCGGGTGCTTCCGCGCCACCTCGAAGGCCGTGGCGCCACCCAGGTCGTGCCCGATCAAATGCGCCGCCGCGATCGCTTCCACGTCGAGTATCGCGACGATGTCCGCCGCCAGTTCCGCGATTGAGTACCACTGGTTCGCCACGCTCGGACTGGCGCCGTGCCCCCGTGCGTCCGGCGAGATCACGCGAAACTGATCCGCCAAAGCCTCTCGCTGCGCCGCAAACGCGTTGCGATCCGCGAGCAGGCCGTGCAACAAGACGACGACGGGCGCGGCGTCACTTCCGTCCGGCCAGGCGCCAGGGTCATAAGCGATTCGGGCATTGTCGCGCTGAGCGAATCGGGTTGTACCGGATCGTGGTGTGCTCATGACGACAGACGATACCACGCGGGCGAGGCGTTAGGCGTTAGGTGCTTCCCTCTCGGCAATCGGGACCGTCTCCCCGAACGCCGAACGCCGAACGCCGACCGCCTGAAACGGTCTTGCAGCGAATGGCTTCGGGTGTCATGCTCCTCCTGGCATGGGGCAACGTCGCCGCGCGCCGCCCGTTGGGGCGCGGCGACGTTCTGTTTGTCCGAGACGTCAATTGAGGGAGGGGAGTCAACGCGGGCGATGGACGAAGTACGGGTCGGAGTGATCGGTTGCGGCGCCGGCACGTTTCACCTCGAAGGTTACGCGGAAGACCCGCGGACGAAGATCGTGGCACTGGCTGGGTTGGATACGGCGCGCTGCCAGCAAATCGCGAAAAAGTTCGAGGTCCCGGAGATTTACGGCGACTTTCGGGACCTGCTGGAGAAGGCGGATGTCGAAGCGGTCAGCGTCGTCGTCCCGAACCACCTGCACCTGCCAATCGCGCTGGCGGCATTCGAAGCCGGCAAGCACGTGCTGGTCGAGAAACCGCTGGCGCGCACCGCCGCCGAGGGCGAGCAGATGGTCGCGGCGGCTAAGGCGGCCGGCAAGATCCTCGCCATTGCCTTCCAGCGGCGTCACCGTTCCGACATGGTGCTGTTGCGACAGCATATTGTGGACGGCGGTCTCGGCGAGATCTACTACGCCAAAGCACACTGGATGCGCCGGTCTGGCATCCCAGGCCTTGGAACCTGGTTCACCAGTAAGGAGCTGGCTGGGGGAGGACCGCTGATCGACCTCGGCGTCCACGTCCTCGACATGGCGCTCTGGCTGATGGGTAACCCGAAGGCGACGAGCGTCTCGGCGGCGACCTACGCCAAGATCGGACCGCGGGGAAGGGGCCACTGGACGAGCAGCCGGTTCGCGGAAGGCGGCGAGAACGCCTACGAGGTCGAAGACCTGGCAACCGCCTTCATCCGGTTCGACTCCGGTGCGACAATGCAGCTTGAAACATGCTGGGCCGCCCACACGGGCGTCACCGACGAGTTCGGCGTGTCGCTGATGGGCGACAAGGGCGGGGCGGAGACCCACATTAAAGACTACGCGAACGTCGGCACCTTGCGCCTCTTCGGCGACGTCGCCGGCGTCCCGGTCGATGCGACCCCGCGCTTGCGCCCGACACACGGGCACGCCGGCATCATCAGGGGGTTCGTCGACGGGATCATCCACGGCACGCCCGTCAGTCCAAGTGGCGAAGAGGGGGTCGACCGTGCCCGCTTGATCGACGCGATTTACCATTCGGCAGCATTGGGCAAGGAAGTTACGTTGTAGGGGTCAGAGGTCAGGAGTCAGGGGTCAGGAACGATTCGTCGCAGGGGCAGGCCGATATGTCTGCTCACGTCAAGGGGAAGGACATCGCATGACCCGCGTCACCGTTTGGAATGAATACCGGCACGAGCGAGAGGACAAGGAGATCGGGGAGATCTACCCGAAGGGCATCCACGGCGCGATTGCGGAGGGACTGCAGGAGCACGGCGACTTCACCGTCGGCGCCGCCACCCTCGACGAGCCGGAGCATGGACTGACCGAGCAGGTGCTGGCCGAAACCGACGTCCTCATCTGGTGGGGACACATGGCGCACACCCACGTTGCCGACGAGATCGTCGACAAGGTCCACCGCCGGGTGATGGGGGGCATGGGGCTGATCGTGCTGCACTCGGGGCACTTCTCGAAGATCTTCAAGAAGTTGATGGGAAGCACCTGCGACTTGAAGTGGCGCGAGGCGAACGACAAGGAGCGCCTCTGGGTCGTCGCGCCCGGTCACCCGATCGTGCAAGGGATCGGCGAGTACATCGAACTCGAGCGCGAGGAGATGTACGGGGAGCACTTCGACATCCCGGCGCCAGAAACGTTGATTTTCGTGAGCTGGTTCACCGGCGGCGAGATCTT
>JBOGUE010000109.1:0-10194 GCA_050695955.1 Thermomicrobiales bacterium
CGGCGTCAACTTCGGTTCGGTCGCGCCGATGACCCACGAGTTCGTCGATGAAATGGCGGAGCAGCAGGCGACCCAGGTCGATCTCCGCGCGGAGTGGCTCGTCCGTTCCGCGCTCGGGCACATCAAGATCCTGGAGGACCTCGACTTCGGCGACATCAAGGTCAGCCTGAAGGCGTTCGAAGTGCCGGTGATGATCGAGGCCTATCGCCGTTTCGCCGCGCTGCCCAACGACTATCCGCTCCACCTTGGCGTTACCGAGGCCGGCACGCCGCGGGCGGGCAGCGTCCGCTCCGCCATCGGTATCGGCAGCCTGTTGGCGCTCGGCATCGGCGACACGATTCGCGTATCGCTGACCACTGACCCGGTCGAGGAGGTCTTCGTCGGCTTCGAGATCCTGAAGAGCCTCGAACTGCGCCAAAAAGGCGCGACGATGATCGCCTGCCCGACCTGCGGCCGGGTTGAAGTCGACCTCTTTACGATCGCCAACGAGATGGACGACTTCCTGACCAAGGTCAAGGAGCCGATCCGGGTTGCGGTCATGGGCTGCGTCGTCAACGGACCGGGCGAGGCCCGCGACGCCGACGTCGGCCTCGCCGCGGGCAACGCGAAAGGCGTGATCTTCCGCAAGGGCAAGATCGTCCGCACCGTGCCCGAGACTGAGATGGTCGACGCCCTCAAACAGGAAATCTTGCAAGTCGTCGCAGATCGCCAAAACGGGATCATCGACGAAGTCCACGACGCCACCAGCTACAAGCCGGTGCTGACGCTGACGGCTGTATAGGGTGCCCCTCGTCATTCCGAGCCGTCGCGAGGAATCGTCCCGTCCGTCTTATGAAGGCGAGATTCCTCTCCGCGATCGGAATGACGGATGTGGGCGATCGGAATGACAGGGTGAGTCGCTTGACCTTTCGGCAGGATCACAGACAATACGTCGCGGTTTGATTGATCGACGATTGCGCGACGGAGGATCTTTCCCAATGACCGTTTCCCATGGCCACCAACTCACCGCCGACCAACTCGCGTTCCTGCAAAGCGTTGACAGCCCGACGATTTCAAATGCCGTCGAACCGTTCAAGGTCCGCGACCGGACCGACGGGTTCATCGGCGGGGCGGTGCGCGCCCTCTTTCCGGACCTAGGCGTGATGGTCGGGCACGCGTTGACCGTGACCGTGACGAACGCTCCCGGTCCGGTCGCGAATCGCGACGCTTACTGGCGCATGTGGGAACTGGCTGAGGCGATGGCCAGACCGATCGTCGTCGTTATGCAGGACGTGAGCGGCGCCCCAACCAGAGTCGCCTACGCCGGCGAAGTGATGGCCACCATCGCGCAACGCCTCGGCGTGGTCGGCATGGTGACCGACGGCGGCTACCGCGACCTGAACGAAGTGCGCGCCCTCGGCATCCACTATTACGCCGCCTACGCCGTCGTTTCGCACGCTAACTTCAGCGTCGTCGACGCCGGCGTGCCGGTCGTCATCGACGGCCAGCGCGTCGAACCAGGCGACATCCTTCACGGTGACGCCAACGGCATCGTGATCGTGCCTCCGTCGGTATTAGATGGACTTCCCGGCGCCGTGCAAGAGGTGCGAGATCGCGAGCGGCAGACGATGGACTTCATCAAGAGCGATGCGTTCTCCCTGGAAGCGGTTAAGGCCGGACGGGGATACTGATCGCGGTCATCGGACGACAGAAAGGACGACAAGGGTGTCGGAGAACCGCGCGATCTTCGAACGCACGCTGCCCAATGGCCTAAAGGTGATCCTGCGCGAGTCGCACGACGCGCCGCTCGCCTCGTTTTGGGTCTGGTACCGCGTCGGCAGCCGGAACGAATCTGCCGGCTTGACTGGGCTTTCCCATTGGGTCGAGCACATGCAGTTCAAGGGGACGCCGTCGCTTGGCAAAGGGGCCATCTTTCGGGAGGTGACCAAGAATGGCGGCACCCTCAACGCGCTGACGTCGAACGACTGGACCGGCTACTTCGAAACGCTTCCGGCCGATCGCATCGACATGGCCTTGCAGATCGAGTCGGATCGGATGGCCAACTCGCTTTTCGATCCGGCCGAAACAGAATCGGAGCGCACGGTCATCCTCTCCGAGCGGCAGGGCGCGGAAAACAGCCCGACGTATCTCCTCTTCGAAGAAGTGGTGGCGACCGCATTCCACGCCCATCCCTACCGGCACATGGTGATTGGGTACGAGTCCGACCTCAAGCGGATTAGCCGCGACGACCTCTATGGCCACTATCGACGCGCCTACCACCCTGCCAATGCCTTCATCACCGCCGCGGGGGATTTCGACGCCGAGGACCTCTACAGACGTATCCAGGACCAGTTCGGCAGTATCCAAGCGGGTTCGACGCTGCCACCAGTCGCCGCCGTCGAACCACCCCAGCGCGGCGAACGCCGGGTGACGCTCCGGCAACCAGCGCCCACCTCCTACCTGCGGATGGCGTTCCACACCCCCGAGGGGAGACACCCGGACACCGCGGCGATCTTCGTCGCCGATGCTGTCCTGTCCGGCGGCAAAGGCATGGGCTTCGGTGGGGGAGGCCAGATGGGCCGCTCGGCCCGCCTCTATCGCTCGTTGGTCGCGGCAGGACTCGCGCGGGCCGCCGGTTCCGACTTCGAGTTGACGATTGATCCCTTTCTCTTGATCGTCGGCCTGACCGCGCTGCCCGGCGCCGATCCATCGCAGATCGAGACGGTCATTGACGGCGAGCTGGATCGCCTCGCGACCGAAACGGTGCCTACAGAAGAGCTTGGCCGCGCGGTCAAGCAAGTGAAAGCGCAGTACGTTTACTCGGGTGAAGGAGTGACCAACCAGGCCTACTGGCTCGGTCAGATGGAGGTCGTCGACAGTTACCAGCGCGCGGAACGTCTCCTCCATGAAATCGAGACGGTGACGCCGGCCGACGTCCAGCGCGTCGCGGCGACCTACCTGCGACCGGAGAACCGCACCGTTGGCTGGCTCTTCCCTGACGGTCGAGGCGGTGGCCCGTCGGATGACGCCTCCGATGGCGCGCCGATCGCCTTCCGCCGTTGGTACGCGACCGGCCATGCCCAAACCGACCGGCCACCATTCGAGCGACACGAGCTACCGAACGGCATCGTCGTCCTCGGCCAAGCGCAACCGGCAGACCCGGCGGTATCGGCGCTCATCCGAATTCAAGCCGGCGCTGCCCAGGACCCCTCGACCCAGCAAGGCCTTGCCGCCTACACGGCTCGTTCGCTCACTCGCGGCACGCAATCCCTTACCTTCGATGCGTTCAACGAACTGACCGATAGCCTCGGCGCGACCCTCGGCGTCGAGGCTGGGCGTCTCTTCACCGAGATCTCGATCCGTTGCTTGCCTGAGGACCTGCACCACCTCCTCGAATTGGCCGCCGACGTGCTGCGCCGTCCAACTTTCCCCGCCGACGAGGTGGAGAAGGTCCGGGGAGAAATCCTGACCGCCATCGTGGAGCAAGAGGACGATACCCACGCCGTCGCCGACCGCACACTGCGGGAACTGCTCTACCCGGACGGTCATCCCTACCGCCATCGTGTGCTCGGGACGTCGGGGCCGGTCAACGCCATTGGCCGCGACGATCTCGCGCGGTTCCACGCGAGCCACTTCGGCCCGGCCGTCATGACCGCCGCCGTGGTCGGTGGGATCCCGTCAGTCGCGACCGCCGTTCAGCTGATCCGCAGCCATTTTGGCGATTGGAACACCGGCGCGACACGGCCGGAACCAGTGGCGGCTCCGGCGATTGGATCGAATGGGGCGACACGCAAGACGCACGTTGCAGGGAAGAGCCAGACAGACGTCGCCGCGGGGACGCTCACGCTGGCGAGGAGTCATCCCGACTACCACGCGCTCGAAACGGCCAATCTGATTCTTGGGCGCCTCGGGCTGATGGGCCGCCTCGGCGCGAATGTCCGGGACGAGCAGGGCTTGGCCTATTACGTCTTCAGTGTCGTCGAGCCGGGCAAGGAAGGCGGGGTCTGGATTAGCAGGGCAGGAGTCGATCCGGCGAACGCGGAGCGTGCGCTCGATGGCATCGTGTCGGAGCTTCACCGTTTGCGCAAAACGCGCGTTGACGACGATGAGCTCGCCGACGCCAAGAGTTTCATGACCGGCTCGTTGCCGCTGGCGCTGGAGATGAACGACGGCGTTGCGTCGCTGCTGCTCGCGATCGAGCACTACGGCCTTGGCCTGGATTACGTCGACCGCTACCCGGCCATCATCAATGCCTTGACGGCGGAGGACCTCCAGCGCGCCGCGTTCGAGCACCTGGACGAAACCCGCCTGGCCGTCGGCATCGCGGGGCCGTAACCGCGCGCTTATTCTATTGCCGCGGTCTCGGAGAACCGCACGTCCTTGGTGTTCTCCTCGGCGAAGCGGAGGTCCCAGGTTGTGCTGAAGAGCAAGACCGGGCGACCGTCGCGATCCTCCGCGCGCATCCGCCCGCGGCCGTCGCCAAGGGACGCGATCTCAAGAGCGTCGCCCGTCACCCAACGAGCTGCCGAGTAGCCGAACAGTTCGAGGACGGTGTTGACCTTGTATTCCGCCTCCAGACGGTGGCGAACGACGTCGAACTGGAGAGCCCCGACCGCCGCGAGGATCGGCTCCCGCCGGCCGCTGGAGACCGGATAGAAGAGCTGGATCGCGCCTTCTTCCTCGATTTGGGAGAGCCCCTTCAGGAACTGCTTGTATTTGTCCGTTTCAGTCGATCGCAGCAAGGCGAAATGTTCTGGCTGGAACCGGGGCAATGGGGCGAACGAGCCGATGTCGTCGCTGCTGACCGTATCGCCAATGGCAAAGAGACCGGGATTGATCACGCCAACGACGTCGCCGGCATACGCTTCTTCGACCACCTCCCGTTCCTGCCCAAAAAGGCGCAACGGTGGCGCGAGGCGTACCCGCCGCTTGGACCGCGGGTGCCAGACTTCCATCTCCCGGCTAAAGCGGCCCGAACAGACGCGGAGAAACGCGACCCGGTCGCGATGTCGCGGGTCCATGTTTGCCTGGATCTTGAAAACGAAGCCGGAAAACTGTGCCGCATCGGGTTCCACCCGAACGCCGTCTGCTTCGCGTGAACCGGGCGCGGGTGCGTGCGCCACGAACTGATGCAAGAAGAGCTCGACGCCGAAATTGGTGAGGGCACTGCCGAAGCAGACGGGAGTCAATTCACCGGCCAGCACCCGCTCGCGGTCGAATGTCTCGCCGGCGAGATCGAGCAGTTCCACTTCTTCGCGCAGCCGGGCCGCACGGTCTTGACCGAGCGTTTGCACCAGCTTTGAGTCGTCGAGTCCGGTCATCGCAACCGGCGCGCGCTTGGCGCCGTGCTCGGTCCGCTCGAACAGATGCACCGTCCGGCTCTGCCGGTCATAGACACCGCGGAAATCGACGCCGTCGCCGATTGGCCAGTTGAGCGCGTAGGTTTGCATGCCCAATACACGCTCGATCTCGTCGAGGAGCTCGAGCGGGCTCCGACTCGGACGATCCAGCTTGTTGACGAAGGTGAAGATGGGCGGATGCCGCATCCGGCAGACCTCGAAGAGTTTCAAGGTTTGCGACTCGATGCCACGTGAGGCGTCGAGCACCATCACCGCACTGTCGACGGCGGTGAGGGTGCGGTAGGTGTCTTCCGAGAAATCTTGGTGACCGGGCGTATCGAGCAAGTTGATGTGGCTGTCTCGATAGGGAAAGCTGAGCACCGTCGACGACACCGAAATGCCGCGCTCCCGCTCGAGCGCCATCCAGTCCGACGCGGCGTGTCGTTGATGCTTGCGCGCCGTTACCGACCCGGCCAACTGCACCGCGCCACCGTAGAGCAGCAGTTTTTCGGTGAGGGTCGTTTTGCCCGCATCCGGGTGCGAGATGATGGCAAAGGTGCGGCGCCGTGCCACCTGGGCGGCGATTGCCTCCTTGCCGTTCGATTGGACCGCGGCCGACGCCGCGTCGATGGTCAACGTATCCACGTTCGAGATCACCTCGCTCATTGCTTCGTACACACAATAAAACGGCCAAGGTCGGCCGCCGTCCCGGCGCAGGGCGCGAATAGCTTGCCCAACAACGGGCGAAGCGGCTCACGCCGCGCTATTCAGATGCTCGCGGATTCGGCCGAGGCGGCCGAGAGTTCTGGTTCGACGACCGGTTTGAGGTAGAGCAAGTACTCGTTCAGGCCGACCTTCAACACGCGGCTGACCTGATAGGTCGTCTGATGTGACTTGTCCCGGTACGTGCTGCCCTGGCGAAAGCGGCCGAGTCGCATCTCGCGCGCCGACTTGGCAACGAGCTCGTACGTCACCTTCCCACACTCGTGGCAGGCAAAATACTGGTCGACCTCGTCGGTCGGACCGGTATAACCCCGCTGCACGAATCGGGTGTCGTCGCTCCCGCACCAGGGGCAGCGCCGCTCCCAATGAGGCGCCTGCATAGCTGCCATGATTCCGTCGCGTCCTCCGTCCGCGATCGTCCTCGGACCTGATGACGGCGGAAAGTGTACCAGGCGATAGCATGGTTAGCGCAAATGTCCGCAAACTTTGGGATCAGGGCGGGCGGCGCTAAACCGTGGCACGAGTCCGGCGGGTTATTGGGCGAACAACACAAGCGGCGGGAAACACGGCATAATGACAATACCCGTTGAGGCACGAGGCCGTTAGATACCTGCGCCGGCAGCGTCGACGGGACACACTCCCCACGGGACCGCTCCGGGTCGCAGCCACATGATGATCGGAGAGCGCGCTATGACGACCTTGCCGGAATCCCCGGATCGTACAGCCGACGAGCAGGAAGACAACACGGATCGCCTCCTCGCCGATCGCATGTTGATTGTGGCATCCAATCGCGGTCCGGTGACATTCATGCAGGCGGATGACGGTTCCTTCTCGTCCCGCAAAGGCAGCGGCGGTGTGGTGACCGCGGTCAGCGCAATTGCGCGTGATCATCAACCGGTCTGGATCGCCGCCGCGATGACCGAGGGCGACCGCGCCCGCGCCGAGGTTGCCCGCCAAAACGACGAGGTCTTGATCAGCCCACCGGGGCGAAAGCCCGAGTTTCGGGTGCGCTTCGTCGTGCCCACGCCCGAGGCTTACCACCAGTACTACAACGTGATCAGCAATCCATTAATTTGGTTCCTCCAACACTATCTCTGGGATACGCCGCGCGCTCCCGACATCACCAAGGAAACCTGGACCGCCTGGGAGGACGGATACGTCGCGGTTAACCGGCTCTTTGCCGAGGAGATTTTGAAGGCAGCGAGCGGGGCGGCACAAGAACCGATCATCATGCTCCAGGATTACCAGCTCTATCTTTGTGGCGGATTTATCCGCGAACAACGACCGAACGCAATCATTCAGCACTTCGTCCACATCCCATGGCCTGATCCAGATTACTGGCGGCTGCTGCCGTTGCTGATGCGCCGCGCGATCTGTGAAGGTCTGCTCGGCAACGACATCGTCGGTTTTCAGACGCGCGACCACGCTCGCAGTTTTATGTACACCTGTGAAGCGTATGTCCCCAACTGTCAGATCGACTACGCCCGGCGCGGCATCATCTGGAATGGCCGCCGGATCGAGGTGCGCGCCTATCCGATCTCGATCGACGTCGAGTCGGTCCGCCGCGCTGCCTATAGCCAGGAAGCGCGCAACCACGAGCGATACATGCCGAATTATTGGAACCAGCATACGGTTTTGCGCGTCGACCGGGCCGAGCCGAGCAAGAACATTGTCCGTGGATTCGAGGCATTCGACCGCTTTCTCGAGATGCACCCGGACTTTCAAGGGCGCACGAACTTCGTCGCGCTCACCTTTGGCTTCTCGCGCATGGACGTCGAGGAATATCAAGACTATCTGCGTGATATCAGCGACGTCGTTTTCCGCATTAACGCCAAGTACGCCAATGTCGAAACGGGCTGGCAGCCAATCCACGTCATCATGGGCGAGAACTACCCGCGCGCCCTCGCCGCGATGAAGTGGTACGACGTGCTCCTGGTCAACACGATCATCGACGGCATGAATCTGGTGGCCAAAGAAGGATGCCTGCTGAACGAGCGAAACGGCGTCCTCATTTTGTCCGAAGGCGCTGGGGCGGCGAATCAACTGGGTGAGGACGCAATCATGATTGCGCCGGCCGACGTCGAAGGCACGGCGCTCGCGATTCATCGCGCGTTGACCATGCCGCTGGCCGAGCGGCGACGGCGAGCCGAGCACCTGCGCCAGTCCGTCGAGTCGGACGACATCACAGTCTGGTTCCGCGAGCAGCTCTGGGACATCGTTCGCTACACTATTCGCGGCGAACGCGACCCCGGAGCGATCCTGCCGGACGAAATGGATGGCCGGTCGAACGGCACGACTCGCGGCCAAGTCGTCTCGTCCATTCCGTCGTCAGGTGGCTCCGATGGTCAAGTCAAATCAGGCTCCCGACGCGGCCGGGAAGATCGCCAACGGACTCGCCACGACCGCGGATAGGCTCGCATGAGCGCGATTGGCCTTGCCGAATAGTGTACGTACATCATACAATGACGCCGCGCGTTGCGCGCGTACTCGTGTCGCGCGTGCCGTCCTACCCCGCGCCCATCCCCTGGAGGGATCGAGTTTTGACGAACGACGAGACGCCGAAACAGAACGACTCGGCGCCGCCTTCCACCGTGTTTTCCCCGCCTCCGTCTTCACGTCATGCCGCGGCTCGCATCGGACGCCGGGAGCTCATCTTTGGCCTGGCCGTCGGCGTGCCGGGCGCCGCGCTTCTGCCTCGGCTGTCAAACCTGGGCGACTCCGCGGACCAGCCGTCGGGCGCGATGCAGGCTGCACCGCCGAGTCCGGACAGCGAACTTGCCAGCGAAGGACCCAACGCGACTCCGACCGCGGCGGATTCCGCGGGCGAGATGCTGGGCAAACTCCGCGTTGTGCGCGATCAGCGGCCGACCTATGAGCAGGACCCGATTCGGGGTGGCGGCATCCAGGTCATGTTGACCGCTGGCGACAACCTTAACTTCAACCCTGCCGCTTTTCGCCAGGATTTTCAGATCCTCGCCAGCCACCTCGATCCGCTCGTCTGGATCGACGAGGTGACAATGGAGCCGATTCCGTGGCTCGTCGAAGGCTGGCAGTGGGAAGACGACGGGGAAGCGATTATTTACCGGCTGCGCGACAACATCCTCTGGCACGATGGGGATCCATTGACCTCTGACGACGTTGTTTTCTCCCTCACCGTCCATCGCGACGACGTGGACAGCGCCGTCCGCAACCTGTACACGAATTTAGAATCCGTGGAGGTGGTCGGCGAGCGGACGTTCCGCGTCCGGCTCTCGTCTCCGGACGGCAATTGGCTGCGCAACGCGTCGAGTCAGTTCATCGTGCAGCGCAAGCAATATCAAGAACACTGGGAGAGCCGGCCCGAGGGCGAACGAACGCTCAGCGACTACAACTGGCGGCGGAACGCGCCGATCGGGACGGGGCCGTGGCGGGTTGGCGAGCGTGGCAGCGAGTCGATAGCGTTCTCGCGCAACGACGACTATTGGGCTGCGCCGCCCCACTTGGATCAACAGACCCTTTCCTGGAGCACAGATCCAGTCGATCGCCTCGTTGCCTGGACGGGCGGGACGACCGATATCTTGTGGCCGATTCGCCCGAGCGACGTCGACACCGCCTCCGGCACCACCGGCTGGCTCTACGTCGCCGACGCCGCCTCGGTTATGTTTGCCGCCTTCAACTTCAATAACCCGGCTCGACGTTCGCCGGAGCTTCTGAGCGATATCCGACTCCGGCGTGCGCTCTCGTTCGCCATCGACCGCGAGCGGTACGCGCGCGAAGTCTTTCGCGGCTTCATCCACGCCGACGCCGCGGGCACGGTTGCCCAACCATGGGCGCATGACGAGACGCTAACCAACCCGCCGCGCGACGTTGAGCAGGCACGTGCCCTTCTTGCCGAGGCTGGCTGGGAGGACGCCGACAACGACGGGTACGTCGAGGGCGACGATGGCAATCCGCTCGTACTGACCTGCATCGTGCAAAACGATCAGCGAGCGGAGTTGCTTGCCGTCCTCGAAAGCATTGTCGCCGATCTCAAAGAGGTTGGGGTGTCGCTGATCATCCAGCGGCTCGGCCCCGACCAGTTCCGCGATCGCTGGGTCCAGAGCCACGAGTTCGACCTGATCGCCTATGCCTACAACCTCTTCCCTGGCTTCACCGACTTCGATCTCTACGGGTC
>JBOGUE010000110.1:0-16501 GCA_050695955.1 Thermomicrobiales bacterium
CCCCATTGTCGACGTGACGAATCAGGCTCTTGTCGACGAGGGAGGAGATGCCATCGAGGACGTTAGGGGTCAGGAGGCGGGGGTCAGGAGTCAGGGACGTCGAAGCGTGCTCTCCCTGACCCCTGACTCCTGACTCCCGACCCCTGGTCATGGCGTCGGCGGCGTCGAGCGTGAAGCCGCCGGCGAAGACCGACAGACGGCGGAAGAGGGCTTGTTCCTCGGGGGAGAGGAGGTCGTAGCTCCAGTCGATGGTGGCGCGCATGGTCCGGAGGCGGGCCGGGAGGTCGCGGGCGCCGCCGGTGAGGAGGCGCAGGCGGTCGGTGAGACGGGCGAGCAGCGCGTGTGGCGACAACACCTTGGTGCGGGCGGCGGCAAGCTCGATCGCGAGGGGCAAGCCGTCGAGGCGGGCGCAGATGGCGCCGATCGCCGCCGCGTTGAACAGTGTCAGCGCGAATGCGGGGTTGACCGCGCGGGCACGTTCGAGGAAGAGCGAGACGGCGGGCACGGACGCCAGCGTCTCCAGACTGCCGAGTTGAACCGCGACGGGCAGGGCGAGTGGAGGCACCGGCAGCTCGAATTCGCCCCGCAAGCGCAGCCGTTCGCGGCTCGTGACCAAGACCGTCAGATCGGGGCATCGCTCGAGCAGGTCGCCGACGAGCGACGCCGCGGCGACCACCTGCTCAAAGTTGTCGATGACCAGCAGCGGGTCGTGGTTGTTGACGATGTCGACCAGACGATCGGTCAGCGAGCGGTCGGGTGCCTCGCGGACGCCTAGTGCGGCCGCGATCGTGCCGGCGACCAGCGCCGGGTCGCGCACCAGCGCGAGATCGACGAAGTGGGCGCCGGCCGCGAACCGCGCTCCCCACAATTCCGCAATACACAGCGCGAGGCGGGTCTTGCCGACGCCGCCGGGACCGGTCAGGGTGAGGAGACGAGCGCCATCTTCCCGGAGCAGACCGAGGGCAACGTCGATCTCTCGCTCCCGCCCCACGATTGGGGTCATTGGCAGCGGGAGATGGTGGCGAGCGCGAGCGTCTGCTGTGGCCTCGGCCGGTGGCATTGCGTGCTCCCCGGTGATCCTCAGGATGCCGTTTCGTCGTCAGCAGGCCGCGAGTAGCTCGCGGTGACCACGGCGTGCAAGCCCCCGCGTACCGTGAAGTCGGCGGTAACCGACATGCGGCGCGGCTTGGTGGCGCCGACGAGATCGTTGAGGATGCGGTTGGTGATCTCCTCGTGGAAGGTCGGCTGGTTGCGAAACGAGGCGAGGTAATCGCGCAAGTTCTTGAGCTCCACAATCCGCTCGCCCGGCACATACTCGATCGTGATGGTGGCGAAGTCGGGGGCGCCGGTCATCGGACAGAGACAGGTGAACTCCTGGGTCGAGATCGTCATCGTGTAGTCGTTGTGCGGGTGAGGGTTGGGAAAGGTCTCGAAGGCCGGGCTTTGTTCGGCTGCCATGGAATCTGGAACTCCTCGCGTCGTGCGCGGTGTGCTCTGGCTGATGTGCGAGCGGTGATTCCGCTCGTGCGGCGATAAGTTTACCCGCACGAGCGCTGCGACGAGGCCGAACATGTTCCATACGTGGTAGGATGACCGGGGGAAGGGTTAAGGGAACATGCCATGTCTCACTGCCGAGACACCCTACGCGGACCCAGGCCGGGCCGGCGAGGCTTGATCGGCATGGCGCGACGCGTTGCGCTGCTCCTGATCCCCGCGCTCATCCTTGCCAGTTTGCTGTCCATCGACTATCGAGCCGCCGCCCAAGACGGCGTGGGTGAAGTCTACGTCGTGCCGATTACCGGCACGATCGACCTCGGGTTGGCGCCGTATCTGGAGCGCGTGCTGGATGAAGCCGCGGACGACGACGCGGCGGCGGTGCTGCTCGAGATCGACACGCCGGGCGGCCGGCTCGACGCGGTTTTGCAGATGCAGGACACGCTGCTCGGGGCCGAGGTGCCGACCATCGCCTACGTCGACCGCAACGCCTTTTCGGCGGGGGCGCTGATCACCATCGCCAGCGAGCGGATTTATATGGCGCCGGGGGCGGCGTTGGGCGCGGCGACGCCGATCGACGGCGGGACGGGCGACACGGCAAGCGAAAAGGTCGTCTCCGCCGTCCGCAAGACCTTCAAGGCGACGGCCGAGGCGCGCGGGCGCGACCCGCGGGTGGCCGAGGCGATGGTCGATCCCGACGTCGCGATCGACGGCCTGATCGAGCGCGGCAAGCTCCTTACCTTGACGACGCAGGAGGCGCAACAGTGGGGCTATGCCGACGGCGTGGCCGCGAGCCGGGAGGAGGTGCTGGCCGCGGAAGGACTCGTCAATGCGCCGATCGTGGAGACGTCGCCGTCGCTGGCGGAAGACGTCGTCCGCTTCATCACGAACCCGGTCATCTCGGGGTTGTTGATCATCGCCGGGCTGCTGCTGATCGTCGGCGACTTTTTTGTCGAAGGGTTGGGTATCGCGGCGGTCGCCGGCGTCGGTTTCCTGGCGACCTTCTTCTGGGGGCACATGCTCGCCGGGTTGGCCGGGTGGGAGGACGTCGCGCTCGTCGTGCTCGGGATCGTCTTGATCGGCGTGGAAGTCTTTGTCGTGCCGGGGTTCGGCGTGGCCGGCATTCTGGGCCTCGCCGCGCTCCTCGGCGGACTCTTTCTGGCGATGCTAGGACGGGATATCCGCAGTCCCGACCAGATGGCGCGGGCAGGATGGACCGTGGCGGTGGCGTTCATCGCCGCCGTGATCGGGGTCGTCCTGGTACTGACGTTGCTGCCGCGGACCAGGCGGGCGGGTTCGCTGGTGTTGGCGGCCCAAGTCGGTCGCGATGTCCCGGTCGCGGCACGCCCGCCGAGCCGCTGGTTGCGGTGGTTCGGCGGCGGCATCCTGGCCCCTTCCAATGATCGGCAGATACACCCGACCATGTTCGCCGCGGAACCTGCATCTGCAACTGCATCTGTACCGGCGCCGGCGCCCACGTCGCGCTCGCTGGTCGGCGCCACCGGCGTCGCCGTCACCGATTTGCATCCGAGTGGGGCGGCCGAGGTCGACGGGCAACGAATCGATGTGGTAACGGAAGGAGACTATCTCAGTGCCGGCGATCCCATCGAGGTCGTCGATGACGAAGGCTACCGGCGCATCGTGCGTCGAAGGCGTTAGGGCTTAGGCGTTAGGCGAGACGACGAAGATCTCTAAAGCCTAACGCCTAACGGCTACCAAAGGAGGTCCAATGGATACCGGCGCTATTACGCTCCTGGTGATTATCGCGGTCGTTGTGGTCTTCGTGATCTTCTTCTTTTACTTCGTGCCGATTGGCCTCTGGATCACGGCGGTCTTCTCGGGGGCGCGAGTCAGTATCGGCACCCTAGTCGGGATGCGGCTGCGGAAGGTCAATCCGGCGGAGATCATCCGGCCGTATATCAGCGCGTCCAAGGCCGGACTCGATCTCGACGTCGGCCAGATGGAGGCGCACTACCTGGCCGGGGGGAACGTGGGGCGGGTGGTCACGGCGCTCATCTCCGCCAACCGGGCGAATATCGACCTGCCCTGGAAGCGGGCGACCGCGATCGACCTGGCCGGACGGGACGTTCTGGAGGCGGTGCAGGTTAGCGTTAATCCGAAGGTGATCGAGACGCCGCGCGTTTCGGCGGTGGCCAAGGACGGCATTCAGCTCATCGCGGTGGCGCGGGTGACGGTGCGGGCCAACATCGACCGCCTGGTCGGTGGGGCGGGAGAAGAGACGATCATCGCCCGCGTCGGTGAGGGAACCGTCTCCTCGATCGGCTCGGCCACCAGCCACAAGGCGGTGCTGGAGAATCCGGACCAAATCTCCCGGTTGGTGCTGGAACGCGGCTTGGACGCCGGCACCGCCTACGAGATCCTCTCGATCGATATCGCCGACGTCGACGTTGGGCGGAACATCGGGGCCGAGCTGCAGACCGACCAGGCCGAGGCGGACAAACGGATCGCCCAGGCCAAGGCCGAAGAACGGCGGGCGATGGCGGTCGCGAATGAGCAAGAGATGCGGGCGCGCGTGGTCGAGGCCGAGGCCGAAGTGCCGTTGGCGCTGGCCGATGCCTTCCGCAACGGCCGGCTGGGGGTGCTCGACTACTACCGCATGGAGAACATCCAAGCCGACACGAACATGCGGTCATCGCTGGCCGGCGAGGGCGAGGGGACGCGCGGACCGTCAACCCCGTCGACGGGGGCGTAAGCGGCGATGGACGATATTCCACTCGGACCGCTGATCCTTCTCCTATTCTTTGCCATCCCAGCCCTGTGGGCGCGGCGGTCCAAGTTCGACACGGTGCGCCGGCGACTGAGTCCCACCGCGGTGCAACCGCGACCGACGCGGGCGCCCAGGCAGCGGCAAACGTCGCGCCCGGCCGCTGCTCGACCGCGGCCGCCAGCCAGTCGATCCCGGCAGGAATCCGTCGTGTCCCGGGAAGAGATCGAGTGGGCGGGCAGCAAAGTAGGCGACGCACCCGCACGCCCAGCGGCGCCGGTCGTCGTGGCGGCGCGCCGTTCGCCACGGCTGCCCCTGCTCTCGACGCGCGCCGGCATTCGCCAGGCGATCCTGATGCAGGAGGTTCTGGGACCGCCGAAGTCGTTACGCCGGTCGTCGTCCGATGCACGGGCTGACGACGTTTGACCAGCGGCGAGGATCAATCAATCGCGATCCAACAATTCCAACACCGGCGCCATCGCCGCGATGGACTCCACCGTGATCGGGTCGAGGACAAGCTGAACGTGGCTAATGCCGGCCTGGGCGAAGGCGCGGAGGCCATCGGCGATCGCCTCAGGTGCGCCGGTCAGCGGCGGGACCGGGGGCAGAGTCGGGTTGGCGGTGGGGCGGCCGGTGCCGCCGGGGAAGCCGACCAGGACGGCGCACGTTCGTTCGATCTCGCCGGGGTCGCGGCCCGCTTCGCGGCAGGCGGTATCGACGAGTTCGAACTGCGAGGGCAATCCTTCCGGGTTGTTGCCGTAGTCGGCGAACCAGACGTTCCAGGAATCGACGTGGGGCGCGGCAATGGTGAGCATGCGCGGACCGGAGGAGCCGATCATCAGCGGCGGACCGTTCGGCCGGGGTCCGCGCGGGCGCAGCTCGCACTCGCGGGCCGAGTAGTAAGTACCCGCGAAGTCGATCTGACCGTCCCGCAGCAAGGTCCGGATAATCGTGAACGCCTCCTCAAACCGGGCGACGCGGTGGTCGTAGGGGAAGCCGAAGGCGCGGTACTCCGGCTCGTGCCAGCCCGCGCCAAGCCCGAGGATGAGCCGGCCGCCGCTGATCTCGTCGATCGTGTCGGCCATCTTGGCGAGCAAGGCGGGGTTATGGAAGGCGGTACAGGCGACGAGTGGGCCGATTTCGACGCGGCTCGTCGTTGCCGCCAGCGCCGCCAGCAGCGACCAGCATTCCCACGGTCCCTTCGTTGACCCGTCCGGGAGCCGGTACAACAAATGTTCCCCCAGCCAAAGCGAGTCGAGCCCGACATACTCCGCCAACCGCGCCATCTCCAGGAACTCGTCCCAGCGGACGACCCGTTCCGTCTCCGGTAATTGGACGCCGACTTTGAGGGGGCGGTTTGAATGCCGATTCATGCGTGCGTTTCCTCCTGTGTTGTACCGTAGAGATCTGTTCTTTTTCAGGAGTCGTGGCATGCGCCGCGCGGGGCTGAAGACCCCGCGCGGCGTTGACCGGTCCGGTTCGAACGTGCAACAACTGTCATCGGCATTGTCACACCGGTCCGACCCAATGCACGTAGATTCAACTAGACGTGACGTTGCGGTCCGTACGATATCGTACGGTATCAACGTGTCCTTGCCGCAAGAAGGAGTCGCCCATGATTTCCCGTCGTTCCTTGATTGCCATGCCGTTCGCGATGGCGGCCACGGTACGGGCTGTCGAGGCCCAGAGCCCGCCGCCGGAGCGGGCCTATTGGCCGACGGAGTTGTGGCGCCGGCACCGGCCGGATCGGCACGGGGTCGACGCGCGGTTGGGGCAGACCGTCGAGCAGATCATGCGCGACCAGATGCCGGACGTGACCGGCTTCGTGGTGGTGCGCGACGGGTATATCGTCGCCGAACGGTATCAGGGCGCGTACGGGCGGGACGATCCGCTCAAGATCCGGTCGGTCACTAAGAGCTTCATCTCGGCCTTGATCGGGATTGCGCTCGACGAGGGCGCGCTCACCGGACTCGACCAAACGATCGACGAATTGATCCCGGACCGCATCCCGGCCGGGGCCGACCCGCGCACGCCGGGGGTCACCGTCCGCCAACTCCTGACGAAGACGAGCGGGTGGGCCTGGGACATCGGCACCGACTACCCCCGCCTGATTGCCAGCCCGAATTGGGTCGAGCTGACCCTCAGTCAGCCGATCGTCTACGAGCCTGGTACGTTCTACGCCTACAACACCGGCGGCTCGCATGTGCTTTCGGTGATTCTCGCCGCGGCGACGGGCGAGGACACCGCCGACTACGCTCAGGAGAAACTCTTCGGCCCGCTCGGCATCGCGCGGCCGACCTGGCAGCGCTCGCCGCAAGATGAGATTTGCGGTGGCTTCGGGTTGGAGCTGACGCCGCGCGACATGGCGAAGCTCGGGTATCTCTTCCTCAACGAGGGGCAATGGGACGGTGAACAGATCGTGCCCGCCGACTACGTTCAGGCAGCGACCGTTATCCAGAGTTCCGGCGATTCGACCGGCCTGGCGCTCTACGGTTACCAGTGGTGGGTCACTGATACCGGGGGCTATCCCGCGTATTTCGCGCTCGGCTTCGGCAGCCAATACGTCTACGTCGTGCCGGCCCTCGATCTGGTCGTCGTCGTCGCGAAGGGGTTCGAATCGCCGCCACCGCCGATTACCCCATCGCGCCCGGTGATTGAGAGCGTCATTATCCCGGCCGTGACGCCCCGCTGACACAGTGCCCCGTGAGGCGTTGACGGTCGTCCAATCGGCGCGCATGATGCAGGTGCATGACGGAATCGGTTGTCGTCGTATCGCGGAGTGATGGGAAAGATGGGGCAGCAGCGGTCAAGCGCCGCGCTGGCGATGGTGCCCGCGAACGGCTCCGGCGCGAACGTGGTCGGATCGTCGATTCCTGTGCCGCTCACCCCACCCCTCTTCTGGGACGGGACGGGGAGCTGACCCGCGTCCTCGACCTGATACGGCAGCCGCGGGTTCGGCTGGTGACCTTGACCGGGCCGGGCGCCGTCGGCGGCTCCGGCAACGGCCGCACCGTTCTCGGTGGACGCGTGAAGGTCACGGCCCGTGCCGTCGGTTCCTCGGCGGGCACGATCGCGGATTCGCTGCTCATCGAACGTCGTCTCCCGACAGGCGCAATGTGTTCCCTCGACATCTTAGCAAGTGTCGGCGCGTGGCGGTAGTCTGACGGTTTGCCTGATTGGGTGATTACCCCGCCAATGCCGGCTGCCTTGCGCCCGAGACCGCGGTCAGGGCGCTGTCCAGCACGTCGACGGCGCGGTCGAGGTCGGCGTCGGGGATCATCAGGGGCGGCTGGACGCGGACGACGTTGCCGGCCTGGCCACCGACGCCGATCAGGACGCCGGCCTGACGGCAGAGGCGGCGGATCTCAGCGGCGTGCTTGGTCGCTGGCTCTTTGGTGGCGCGGTCGGTCACCAGCTCGACGCCGATCATCAGGCCGAGACCGCGCACTTCGCCGATCAGCTCGTGCCGGTCGGCAAGCTGGCGGAGCGTGCTCATTGTGCGCTCACCCTTACGGGTCGCCTCGCCGGCCAGGTCGTCGTCCAGTATGACGTCGATGTTGGCCAGAGCGGCGGCGCAGCAGACGGGGTTGCCGCCGAAGGTCGAGAGATGCTCGCCGGGACGCAGGGCGTCGGCGATCTCCGGCCGGGCGATGGTCGCGCTGAGCGGGAAGCCGTCAGCGATCCCCTTCGCCATCACCATGATGTCCGGCTCGACGCCGAAGTGCTCGACGGCGAAGAGCTCACCGGTACGCCCGAAACCGCTCTGGACCTCGTCCGCGATAAAGAGGATGCCGTGCCGGCCGAGGATTTCCTTGACCCGGCGAAAGTAGCTGGCAGGCGGGACCAGGATGCCGCCCTCGCCCATCACCGGCTCGGCGATGAAAGCCGCGACGTCGCCGCTGGTCTGGAAGGTGATCGCCCATTCGACCATCTCAGCGCAGCGCGCGGCGACCTCCTCCGGGTCGTCCGTGCCGAACGGGTTACGGTAGACATAGGGCGCCGGGGTGAAGGCGACGCCGGGCAAATACGGACCGCCGCGCGTCTTGCGCGCTTTGTTGCCGGTGACGGAGAGGGTCGCGTTGGTCCGCCCGTGGAAGGAGTGGGTCAGGGTGATGAACTCGTGACGGCCGGTGTACGCCTTTGCCAGGCGCATCGCCGTCTCGATCCCCTCCGCCCCGGAGTTGCCGAAGAAGGTCTTCGACAGCGAACCGGGCGTGATCCCGGCGAGCCGCGCCGCGAGATCGGCGACAACCGGGACGTGGTAGACGTAACTGGCGGCGTGGACGACCTTATCGAGTTGGTCGCGGACCGCGGCGAGGACGCGCGGGTGACGGTGGCCGGCGTTGCAGACGGCGATGCCGGCGAAACAATCGACGTACTCGGTGCCGTCGGCGTCCCAGATGCGCGCCCCTTCGGCCCGTTCGACCACCACCGGCTCGACTGATGCCACGAAGCTGGTGTTGACGTATTGCCGGTACTTCTCGATCGTCGCCTCGTGGTCCGTGGACATTGCGCTCATCCTCGGCTTCCTTCTCGAATGACAGCCATCCGCATGTCGCGCATGATGGGGGAAAGGCGGCAAGGCGGCAAGGAGAGCAGCCCTCACCCCCCAGCCCCTTCTCCCTCAAAACGGAGGGAGAGGAGGAGTCGCGGCGCTGACGCGCCGCTCCCCTCGTCCGTACCCCTCTCTCGCGCACGGCGGGTACCCTCTGGGTGCGGTGGCGCGCAGCGCCGGGGTGAGGGCTGCCTAGGCCCCGGCCGTCGTTACCGTTGCGTCGGGCGTGACGGTCTCACCGCCCGATCCCTTGGCTTCGATCCGGTAGTGGTAGGTCGTCGCCGGTTCCAGGCCGTCCAGTTCCACCTCGGCGACGCCGTCGTCACTGATGCGACGGGTGCCGGCCGGGTGACCGTAGTCGTCGTCGAGGCCATATTGGACGCGGATGCTCGATGTGTGCTGGACGGTGATGCGCAGCGTTACCGACGTCGATTCGATCCGGATGGTTTCGACCGCGACGATCACCGGGGTTGGGTCGATGACGCTCGTGGGCGACGGCTCGGTGGTGGGAGGCTCCACTGTCGGTATCTCAGTTGGCGTCGCCGTTGGCATCTCGGTCGGCGTGGCCGTCGGCTCGGGCGTGGAGGTCGGTGTTGGCGCCGCCTCTGCCGCCGCGGCCGGGGCAAGGACCGTGATCGTCGCCGATGCGGTGACCCCGCTCGTGCCGCCGGTGGCGACCACCTGGTGCGGGCCGGGCGGTGCGTCCTCGGGGATGGTGAACTGGGTCCTGGAAGCGGTCGTGCTGCCGCTGCCTGAGGCTGCGACGGTGAGCAGCGTCGTTCCGTCGAGTTGTACCTGCAACGTCACCGTCTCATGGGCGGCGAAGCCGCGCATCGACGCGCCGGCTGCCGCGCCCGGTTCGCCGCCATCCGGAATTAGCAGCAGGCTTGGTTCGACGTCGAACGATCCCGTTGCTTTGGCGCCACTCGTCTGCCCGACCGCCTCGATCGTGTGCGCGCCCAGCGGCGAGGCTGGGACGATGAATGCCACTTCGGCGCTGCCCCGCGGCGACGCGGTGACGGTCGCAACAGTCGAGGAGGAGGTGTCGCTCCGGAAGTACGCGACCGCGATCGCCTCCGAGGCCGCGAACCCGCTGAGATCCAGGTTCACTATGCTGCCGACCGGACCGCTGCTGACGTCCTGCTCCAGGCTCGCCGCGTTCTCGGTCACCGTCAGCGTTGCCGTCGCGGTGGCGTCGCTAGACTCGCCCGTCGCGGTCACGTCGTATGTGCCCGGTTCCGTCTCGGCAGGTATGGTGAACCGCGTTGCCGATGCCGTCGTGCTGCCGCTGCCGGAGACCTCGACCGTCCCCAATGTCGTCCCATCGAGGCGCAACGTCACCGTCTCGCGGTCAACAAAACCGCGCATCGACGCGCCGATCTCCGCGCTCTGCACTCCACTGGCTGGGATGAGGAGGATGCTGGGCTGGACCGTGAACGTCACGGAGGCTTTGGCGCCGCTGGTCAATCCGACCGCTTCGATCGTGTGCTCGCCAAAGGTCGAGGCGGGAATCGAGATGGTGGCTTCGCCGTTGCCGTCGGTTGTCATCTCGACGGTGGCGAGCGTCGAGGACGAGCTGGTGGTTTTGTAGTACTTAATGGCCACCGACTCCGAGACGGCAAACCCCTGCAGGTCCAGGTTGACCGTGCTGCCGACGGGGCCGGCGCTGAGGTCCTGGGCCAGGTCGGGCGTCGTCGCAAAGAGGGTTGCTGCTTGCTGGCCTTTGTCGAGCGTCCGCCCGATGACGTAGTGGTTGCCCAGGGTCCCTGCCGGCGCATCGAAGGTCGCGGTCGCCGTGCCGTTGCTGTCAACCTCGGCGGTCGTTCGGGGCGTGGTGTTGACGCTGCCCCAATAGATGTTCAGCGTCTGGCCGGCCGTGAACCGGCTGCACGTGACAAGAATCGGCGTGCCGGTCGGTCCACTGGCCGGGCTAACATCGCACGCCGGCGGCGTGCCGGTCGTTTGGATGGCGCCGTTGCGGACCGTGAAGTAGGTCAGGGCGGTGTTGTTGGTGTTGTCGGACTCGTGCAGCTTGAAGAGGGGATTGGCCACCGACTTGATGGCGTAGTCGCCGTCGGCGAGCCACGTCGTGCCGACGTCGATCCACTGCTCCGGCAGGAGGCTGATGTAGGTGTCGCTCCAACCGGAGGAGAGCCCCTGCGACCGGGCGTCGCAGTCTTCGTATCTGGGCGACGCGGGGCCGATATCGGAGCGCACGTGCGAGGTGTCGATGATGCAGAAGCTGGTCTTTGTGCCGCGGCGGGTGGTGCCGCGGTAGACGCCGCGCGAGTCTTCTTTGAGGAGTTGGTAGGAGGCGAAGTCCTGGAAGTGGAAGTGGTTATGCGGCGGGTGGTAAATCAGGTCGGAGCCAACGCGAAAGCTCTGGACGATCGTGCCGCCGGTGTACGTATCGTAGACGTTCTGATAAACGTAGCGGCTCTGGCGATAGTCGGCCGTGATTTCGAGCGGGCCGCCGTGGTTTTCGACCTCGTTGTCGAAGCGCAACACGTAATGGGTCCGCCCGTTGCCCAGCACCACGGTGTCCATAGAGAGTTTCGTGGGCGGCGCGGTGCGCAAGTCGGGGTAGAGCGACGGGCCGGCGGTGGTGGCCGGTTCGATGACGACGGCGAGGCCCGCCGCGAGGACGGTCAGGGCAATCAGCAGCCGCGTCGCGCCGGAGCGGATCCCATTTCGTCGCCGGCCGATGCGCATCGGCTCACCCTCCACGAGTTCGTGTGACTCGTACCAAAGACGGCGCCCAACGACAACCGTTCGCCCCGGCGCACGGGCGAACGGTTCCCCCCATTCTTCCTAGACGACCCTTGTCTACTCTATCCCAAAGGGGCCGCATGTCAACGCGCATCGACCGATCCGGCCAACCGTTGCGGCAAGTGCGCCGTATTGCTCGGGGGCAACGCGCTACACTGGCGACGTGCCAACCGCTTCAATCGCGGGAATAGGCGGCAGGTCGATTGTCGGACCAGGAACGAAGAATGAGGAGCATCGACGTCGAGGCGCTACGGGCCAAGGTGCGAGATATCCCTGACTTCCCCACGCCGGGCATTCTCTTTCGCGATATCACCCCGCTCCTGTCAGACGGGGAGGCGTTCCGTACCGCGGTCGAGTTGATGGCCGCGCCGTTCCGGGGCATTTCGACGGTTGTCGCCATCGAAAGCCGGGGATTCATCCTTGGCGCGCCCGTCGCCTACGAGCTCGGCGCCGGGTTGGTGCCGGTGCGCAAGGTCGGCCGTCTGCCGGCCGCGACCGAGCGCGAGGAATATGCTCTCGAATACGGCAGCAACACGGTCGAGATCCATCAGGACGCGATCGCGCCCGGCGAGCGGGTTCTGGTCGTCGACGACCTCCTGGCTACCGGCGGCACCGTCCGCGCCGCGCTCAACCTCGTCGAGCGCCTGGGCGCCGAGGTCGCCGGCATCAGCGTCCTGGCCGAACTCTCCTTCCTCCACGGCCGCGATCAGGTGAAGGGGTACGATTTGCGAAGCCTGATCGTCTACTGAGGCGGCCGGGCGGCAGGATGGCGAGGAGAACAAGAACCCGTCATTCCGAGCCGCCGCGAGGAATCGTCCCGGACGTCTTATGAAGGCGGGATTCCTCTCTGCGATCGGCATGACGGAATATACTCGTCCGCGCCGCCCTTGCCGCCCTTGCCGCCCTCGTCAGCCCATCCACGTCCGTTCGAACACCCGTAGCCAGTTTTCGTAGCCGAACTTGCGTAGCGTCGCGTCGTCGTAGCCGCGAGCACGGAGGATGTCGACCAGGGCAGGCAGGCCGGTACAGTCGCCGAGCGCGGCCGGCATGATCGCGCCGTCGAAGTCGGAGCCAAAGGCGACCTTGTCTTCACCGAGACGCTGGACGAAGTAGTCGAGGTGGTCGGCGATGGCGGTCAGCGGTGTTGTCTGCGCGTCGCGGCCGCCGTCGGCGCGCAGGAAGCCGACGTGAAAGTTGACGCCGACGATCCCCGCCGAGTCCCGGATCGCGTCGAGTTGCTTGTCGGTCAGGTTGCGAGTCGAGGGGCAGAGGGCGTGGGCGCAGGAATGAGTGGCGACGAGCGGCGCCTCCGTCAGCCGCGCCACATCCCAGAAGCCGGCCTCGTTGAGATGCGAGACGTCGACCAGGATGCCGAGTTGGTTGCAGGCCCGCACCAGCGCCTTCCCAGCGCCGGTCAAACCCGGTCCGGTGTCGGGCGACGAAGGGAACTTGAAGGGCACGCCGTGGCCGAAGAGGTTCGACCGCGACCAGACCAGCCCGATCGAGCGCAGCCCCATGGCGTAGAACGCTTCCAGCGACCGCAGCTCGGGGTCGATCGCCTCCGCGCCCTCGAAGTGGAGCTCCACGGCGAAGACGCCGCCCTCGATTGCGTCCCGCAATTCTGCCGCGGTGCGGACGATCTTCACCCGTCCCTCCGACTCGCGTTCGAGGCGATAGAGACGGCCGACTAATTCGAGCGCGCGGCCCTGAGCGTAGGCGGTCGACATCGGCTCCGGCAGCTTCGCCCCGTCGCCGTAGGCGGACATCGCCGTCGCGGCCGCTTGGTCGGGCGAGCTGGGCAGTTTCACCGACGGGTCGGGCACAAAGACGGCGAAGAAGCCGCCGGCTAGCCCGCCGCCCGCCGCTCGCGGCAGGTCGACGTGCCCGTTCGCCGTCTGCTCGAAAAACGACCGCCCAGTCGACTCCAGATTCAAGATCGTGTCGTTGTGCCCGTCGAAGATCGGGATTGTCGTCCGCGTCGCGTTCCCCACGCTGCCTCCTTGCACTCGTGCGCCTCGTGTCGATGCCACGAGTGAGTATCATGCACACCAACGCGCCCTCGCGCTACGGCGAGTGATGAGGACTGAGGACTGAAAGCTGACGGCTGATGGCTAGCGGCTAACGGCTAACGGCTCGGGGGAGGGGAACGATGAGCGCAACTCAATTGCTGGCCGGCAAGACATGCGTCGTGATGGGCGTGGCGAACCGGTGGAGCATCGCCTACGCGATTGCTGAGGCGATGGCCGCCGCCGGCGCCAAGCTGGCGATCAGCTATCTCGACGACCGGACGAAGCGGGAGGCGGAGGCGCTGGTCGACCTCGCCCCCGGCAGCAACGCCTACCAGTGCAACGTCGAGTCGGACGAGGATCTGGACGCTCTTGGCGTGGCGCTGAAGGCGGATTACGGAACCATCGACTGCCTGGTCCACAGCATCGCCTTCGCCCCGCCCGACGAGCTGAAGGGCCGCTTCCTAGAGACGACTCGGAATGGATTCCAGATCGCCCACAGCATCAGCGTCTACTCGCTGATCGCCTCCGCGCAGCGGGTGGTGCCGTTGATGGCCGACGGCGGCAGCATCCTGACGATGACGTACCTCGGCGCGGAGCGCGCCTTCCCGCGCTACAACGTGATGGGCGTGGCCAAGGCATCGCTCGAGGCGACGGTCCGCTACCTCGCCTACGACCTGGGCGAGCAGCGCATCCGGGTCAATGCGATCTCCGCCGGGCCGATCAAGTCGGCGGCGGCGCGCGGCATTCCCGGCTTCACCGACATGCTCAAGCTGTCGGTTGAACGCGCCCCGCTCAAAGACACCTTCGACGCCTCGAAGGTCGGATCGACCGCCGTCTTCCTCGCCAGCGATCTCTCCTCCGCCATCACCGGCGAGACGATCTACGTCGACAACGGGTATCACGTGGTGGGGATGTAGAGATTGCGTGGGCGAGCCTGGCGCCTGAGATGGGGTGAGCATGGCGCCCGCCGCGATCCTGCGTCGCACCTCCGCGGATGCGGTGAGACGGTCGCCATTGCCCAACGAGTGCAGCAGTCCGCTTACACCGTTGCATTTTGCTACCCAACTGACCTTGCGCTTGCTAGGATAGGAGGCAGGAGGACTCTCGGATGAACGTGACGTTATCTCCTCAAATCGAAGCCGCGATCCGCCAAAAAGTCGAACGCGGTCTCTATGCGAATACTGACGAGGCAGTTGCCACGGCATTTCATCTCCTCGACGAGCATGACCGGCTCGCCCTTCTCAAAGCTGCGCTCGCGGTGGGCGAGGCGCAGATCGCCCGTGGCGACGGCATCGAGTTGACTCCGGAGCTGTGGGACGAAATTGAGCGCGAGGCGGACGAAGCCGAGCGCCTGGGACTTCCACTCAATCCTGATGTCTGCCCCTAAACGACGCTTGATTATTGCCCCTGAGGCGCGGAAGGACTTGCGCGACATCCTGCGCTTCACCGCTCGGCGATGGGGGAAACAACAGCGCGCCGTCTACAAGGCCAAGCTCGACGCTGGGATGCACGGGTTGCTTACCTTTCCCGACCGTGGTCATCCACGAGATCACCTCTCGCCAGGCATGCGCGCCTTGCTGGTCGAGGCGCACGTCGTCTACTACCAGTCCGACGACCGGGCGGTGACTGTCCTTCGCATCCTGCACGGCCAATTGGACGCGGCGGAGCACCTCGCCCCATCGTCCCACTAGCGTCAAGGATTGTGGTCCTTGATCCGGTCCGCGTCGCATGATCAGCGAAGGCGGGCACCGGGTCGCTCCTATTGGCGCAGCCTCAGCAACGGGGTGAAGCGCAGGCTACAAGGCTTTAGCCGACAAGCGCGCCGGTCAGCCAAAAGCCGGCCATGCCGAGGGCGAGAGCGAGCCAGAGCGAGCGCCAGCGGACGACCACGACCGCCGCCAACGCCGCGCCGACCAGGCGGGCGGGCAGGTCGCCGTCCCAGCCGCCGATGCCGGGGACGGCGAGCGCGGCGAAGACGGCGATCGGGACGTGTTCGAGGAAGCCGCGGGGTCCCTCCGGGATCGTCCGCGCGCCAAGGGCGAGGCCGGCGAACTTGGTGGCGAAGCTGACCAGTGCGACCGCGAGGATCAGACCGAGGGTGCCGTCCACCTTAGCGCCTCCGCCGGTCGAGCGCCGACCCGAGCGACGCCGCGACCACGGCCGCGACCACGATCCGCATCCCGCTATCCAGCCACTGCCCGAAGAGCAGCGCCGTCCCACCCCCGGCGACCGCCACCGCGAGGTCAACCCGCGTGCGCAGCAGCGGCAAGAGCAGCGCCAGGAAGGAGAGGGGGAAAATGAAATCGAGCCCGACTCCGTCGAGGCTGCCGATCGCTTCGCCGAGCCAGATCCCCGCCGCGGTCGCGAGCGAGTACGAGAGGTAGAGGCTCAATCCGGCGCCGAAGAGGAACCCGGCGCCGCCGCGTCCCACGCGGAACTCCCGCAGGGTGATGCCGTACGACTCATCGGTCAAAAGGCAGGCTTGCAGCCAACGCGGCGGGCGGATGATTCGCGGCAGATAGACGTTGAGCGAGAAGCCGTAGAGGACGTAGCGCAGGTTGAGGAGCGCCGCGGTGAGGGCGATCACAAATACGCTGGCGCCGGATGCCGCCAGGGTGACGACGACGAGCTGAATGCTGCCGGCGAAGATCAGCATTGACATCGCCTGCGTCTCGAACGCCGAGAACCCTTCCTCTCGCGCCAGAATCGCGAAGGCGACGCCGAACGGCACGACCCCCATCCAGAGCGGGATCATCGCCAGGAACCCGCGCTGCAACTCGGATCGGTTGACGGCTTGGGCGCCGCGCTCAAGGTCGGTGGCCGGCGCGGTCATGTCGCCAGCAGCCGCTCGATCTCGTCGACGTGCGCCGTACGGTGGTGGGCGCGGTCAAGCTGAACGTTTCCCCGTTCACGGACGTGCCGAGCCAGATCGTCTGAGAGGGTCGCGAC
>JBOGUE010000111.1:0-15724 GCA_050695955.1 Thermomicrobiales bacterium
GTCCTTCACCAATCCCGTGTGGATGCGAGCGCCGCGCAGCCCCGGCAACCGCTGGAAGATAGGATGGTCGGCGGTCAGCTTCGGGCTGACCGGAACGAAGTACAGGCGAACGCCATAGCGCATCGCCCGCCGCGCGGCGTCCTGCAGCGTTGCGAGATGCTCGACCGCGTCAGGGTGGCTCAGCTCGGGATAGCTCAGGTGATCGACGTAGAGCAACCAATCGCCGTAAATCGTCATGCCATTGACGCCGAAGTGCGCCAGCAAACGAAAGACATCGTCCGAGAGAAAATCGGCGGAGAGGTCCGGAACGAGGTAGTTTGCGCCAAACGGCGCCTGGCTAATCTGCACCGGCCATCGTGGCGACCGTTCGACCGTGCCTTCGGGCAGCACCGGTGATCGGCGGAGCGCGATCGTGCGCTCCAGATCGACGACGCCGGCCCACATGCCCGTCGGGTCGCTGGCCTGAATGCTGATGGCGCGGGTGTTCGCGATTCGGCGATGGCAGCCGAACTCGACGTCGCCGCGTTGCTCCAACTGGATTCTCAGATCCGCATTGTCTGAGACGGCAACTCCGCCCCGTGTCAAGAACTCAGTTAGGTCGGCGCACGCCTCGTCTAGCCCTGGCATGGAACCAACCGCCAACACGCTCCACGCGCCGGTCAAGGCGATTTCTCCGGCCCGAGGGTCTGGCCCAGCGAGCAGGCCAAGCCACCGGTGCGGATCACGCCGCCCGCGATGCAGTTCGTCGTTGTTCGTGGCGCGCAGCCGGTCACGAATCAGCAGCGAGTTGTGCAGCACGGCGTGACGCTCCTCGAAGTAGTGCGGCTAGAACCAGACATCGTGGCCGGTCGCCGGCTTCGACCCGTCGGCGACCGCCGTATAGGCGAGGTAGGACTCGCGGATGTGCTCGCGTATAATGCGCTCGGCGTGATCGGGGTCGCGGCCCAGGAGGGCATCGACGAGCGGTCGGTGCCACTCGACCTCGCGCCGCTTGAACGACTCTCGGCCGAGGATCCGGTTCACGATCGCGATCCGCAACGCCAGCGAGTTGTAGACGGCAATCAGGTAGTCGTGCTTGGAGAGGCGGACAATCCCCTCGTGGATCGTGCGCGAGTTGTCGAGCAGCGACGGCACGCCATCGTCGTCGACGAGCCGTTCCATCTCGTCGAGGATCGCTTGGATCGACGCGCGCTCTTCCGGAGACGCGCGCGCGATCGCCATGCGGATCGCCAGCCCTTCCAGCATGGCGCGCAACGAGTAGAGTTCGAAGGCGTCCTCCGCGGTGACAACCCAGACTGACGGGCCACGGTTCGGACTGATCTCGATGATCCCCTCGCCAGCAAGCTGGCGAATCGCCTCACGCACCGGCGTCAGGCTGACCCCGAAGTCCCGGGCCAACCGCGACTCGATGATGCGCTGTCCCGGCGACAGCGACCCTTCGGCAATCGCCTGCTTAATCAGCGACGCGATTTCCTGGCCCAAACTCTTGCGATCGGCAAAGCGGGCGGTGCGCTCGGCGAACGGGTTCAGTGCCACGGCCATTGGTGATTCGACGTCCTTTCCCATTGGAATGTCGCCCCGCCGGCTCATCCCTTGACGCTGCCCAAGACGATCCCTTTGACAAAGTAGCGCTGCAGGAAAGGATAGACGAGCAGGATCGGGATCGCGCCGAGGAAGATCTGCGCCGCCTTGAAGGTTTGGGCGGAAACGAGTTGCAGCAATCGGGGATCGGCGTCGCTGAACTGCATCGAATCTTGGGCGATGACCAGCGTTTGCAAGTAACTCTGCAACGGATAGTTTTCGGGCGAGTTCATGAAGATCAAGCCGTCGAACCATGAGTTCCAATGGACGACGAAGGTAAAGAGCGTCAGCGTGGCCAGGGCCGGCAACGAGAGCGGTAGGTAGACGCGCCAGAGCACTTCCCAATGGCCGGCGCCGTCGATGAAAGCGGCCTCCTCCAGCTCGCGCGGCAGGGCGCGGAAGAAGTTCACCAAGAGGACGACGTTGAAGACCGGCACCGCGTTGGGCAGGATCAACGCCCAGATCGAGTTGAGCAGTTCCAGTTCCCGCACGACCATGTAGAGCGGGATCAGGCCGCCGGAGAAGATCGTTGTCAACACGAAGATCCAGACGTAGGCCGTGCGCCAGGGGAATATGGAGTCCTCTTTCGAGAGCGGGTACGCCACCAAGACGGTCAGCACCATATTGACCAGGATGCCGAGGGCAACTCTTTTCAGGCTGACCATAAGGGAACGGGTAAACTCCGACTTGCTCAGCGCGTACTCGTAGGCTTCGGTGGTGAACGACACTGGCCAAAGATCTACCTTGCCGGCCCCCGCCGCGGTGGCGGAGCTAAACGACAGCGACAGCACGTGCAACATCGGCATGAGGCACAGCACGGCCAGGCCGATCAAGACCCCGTAGATCGCAACGGTGACGACTCGCTCGCCCCAACTCTCCCGGTAGCGCATCTCCCCTCCTCCGGGTCAGAAGACCCGATAGCGCGCGAACCGGTAGGCCATCCAGTACGCGGTTGCGATGAGCACGCAGGAGACGACGCTCTTGAGGAGCCCGATCGCGGTGGCGACGCTGTATTGGGCTTCGATCAGCCCCATGCGGTAGACCATCGTATCGATGATGTCGCCGCTCTCGTAGACCTGCGGGCTATAGAGCACCAGCACTTGCTCGAATCCGGCGTCGAGTACGCGGCCGAGACTGAGCGTCGTCACCAGGATGATGATTGGCAGGATGCCCGGCAGCGTGACGATCCGCATCTGTTGCCAACGACTCGCGCCGTCGATCATCGCCGCCTCGTAGAGCATCGGGTCGATGCCGCTGATCGCGGCGAGGTAGACGACAGTGCCGAAGCCGAACTCCTTCCAGATATCGGAACCGACGAGCACCCACGGGAACCATTCGTTTTCGCCGAGGAAGTAGATCGGTTCGATGCCGACGTAGCCGAGTACCTGATTGACGAAGCCGCGCGACGGCGACAAGATCTCGATCAGGATGCCGCCGAGAATGACCCAGGACAGGAAATGCGGCAGGTAGATCGCCGTCTGGATCGAGCGCTTCACCTTCTGCCGCCGCAACTCGTTCAGCAACAACGCGGTCACGATCGGGGCGATCAAGCCGCCAACGAGCTTGCCGCTCGAGATGACGATCGTATTGCGGATCACGTCGATGGTGTCGGGCAAGTCGAAGGCGAATGAGAAGTTCTCGAAACCGACCCACTCCGACCGGGTGATCCCGCGCACAGGGACATAGTCCTGAAAGGCGATCGCCAGGCCGAACATCGGGCCGTACTTGAAGACGATCGTCAGGATGAGGCCGGGCAACAGCATCAGGTGCAGCGGCCACGTGCTGACACGCGCCCGTTTGCGACGCGCGAAGAGCCGTGACCGCTGCACGGAACGAGCCTGGACAGAGCTCCCTACGGCCACCGCCGGCGTCCTACCCGTGCCCTGTGCCGGCAACTACTGGGTCGCCCGCCACTCGTTGACTTCCCGTGTGATGTCGTCGCCACCGAGTTGCTTCCAGTCGTCAACAAACTGATCGAACTCGTCCATCGACTCGCCTCGGATGATCCTGGTGAACGTTTCGAGCTCCATGGTGGTCAGGGAGGACTGGCGGGAGACCATAGCCGGCGTGGCCGCCCCGTAGAACTGGCTCTGGGTGAAGCGGTCCTCCGCGACATAGGTCTTGACGACCTGCTGCATGCCACCGGTGGGACCAAAGACGCGATCCCACGCCCAGCCGTCGATGTTCTCGTTGTCCAACCAGCTCACGATGTTCTCGTAGTTGGAGCGTCCTTCGGCGGTGAGGTTCGAGGTGTCGGTGCTGCCGCTCTCGATCAAGTCGGTGATCGCCTGGCTTTGGTCCAGATTCTTGAACGGGATCACGACCTGGATCGCGTTCATGCGCCAGTTCTCGCTGTCGCCCGCCTGAACGAAATGTTCGTAGATGGCGTCGCTTGTGTTTTCGTAGAACGTCCCGACCCAGAAGTCGAGCATGGCGAGCAGTGCCTCGGGGTGCTGAACGTCCTTGTTGACCACCCAATAGCCAGCGATGCCAAGTCCGACCTGGGGCCGCGCCGCCTCGGCGTCGATCGACGGAATCGGGTACGGCGTCCAGCGCGCATTGGGATCGGCCCGTTTCGAGTTTTCGAGTGGGACGAATCCGGAGTAGCCGCTGCCGTAGAAGAGACCGATGCGGCCGGCGGCGATATCTTGCCAGGTGGTCGGACCGTCTTTGACGCCGAACTCCTGGTCAATCTGGCCTGCTTCGTGCATCGCTTGGAGCTGCGTCAGCGCCTCCTTCATTTGCGGTTGGATGCTGCTGTAGGCGAGGTAGCCGGAACCGTCGTCGAGCCATAGCGCACGGTAGGCGTGGTGGCCGTTGGCGAAGCCGACCAGATAGTTGAGGTCCTTGTCCATGCCCAAGCCGACCGCGCCGCCGCTGCCAGCTGGGTCGTTGGCGGCGAACCCCTCGGCGACCGCAAGCAGGTTCTGGATCGATGTCGGCTCGGGCAGCCCGAGCTGTTCGATCCAATCGGAGCGCACCCACAAGACAGGGGCGCCTTCTTTGGCGACGGTCGCGTGCGGGAAGGCCATCAGCTGGCCATCGAAGGTCGACGCTTGGATCGGCAAGGGCCCGCCGTCGGTCATCGCCTGCTTGACCCGCTCGGACGCGCTTTGCTGGTAGACGTCGGTGAGATCCGCCAGCAGATCGTTTTCGACGAGTTGTTTGAGCTGGGTGTCGTTGGCCTGGAAGAAGTCCGGTAGGTCGCCCGATGCCAGCATCAGGTTCACGCGTTCGGGGTATTGATCTGGGGGAACGGCCCACTCGGATTCGACGGTAACGCCGAGCTTTTCCGCGTAGGCCCGCGACCATGGATTGTTGTTGATGTCGTCGCCGGAAGCGTATTGGATGGTCGGCCAGGCGTTGGCAACGGTTGTGACGTTGATCGGCGGGTCGAACTTGGTGGGCGCCGGCTCGAGATGGCTGACGACGTCCGGCGGCAGCTCTTGACGTCGCGCGGTCAGTGTATTGACGGAGACTGACAACCCGCCCGCCGCGTCAGCGCCCGCGGCGCTGAACGCGCCAACGCCGGCCAAGCCGGCCGCGCCGACGGCGCCACGCGACAAACGACCAAGCAGTTCGCGCCGGTGCATCCGCGATCTCATCGCTTCCCTCCGTGTGCACGTGGCAACGGCTAGCGCCGGGCCTTGACGAACGACTTTTTCGATTATCGAGTACGTAATCCCGATTATATACAATCGAACAATGATGTCAACTCGGTAGGTGAGCATTTGCCTACGTGCCAAGTGCTTGTTTTGTCGATATGATCGACGCGAGTGCGAAGAGGAGCGTGATGTCAGCGAAACAAGCACAGTCAGAGACGACGACTTGGCTAACCGATCCGGCGTCGGTTCTGCACGATGTCGCCGCGGCGGACGTATCGGCCGATGACTGCCGGTATCGCCCGATTGCCGACTATGCCATGGTCGGCAATGCCCAAAGCGCCGCGCTCATTGCCAGTAACGGTTCGGTCGACTGGCTTTGTCTTCCCCACTTCGACAGCCCGGCCGTGCTCTGCCGCATCCTCGATGCCGACGTCGGTGGCTTCTTGACGGTGATCCCTGATGGGGAGATCGCGAGCACACGGCGCCGCTACCGGGAGCAATCGGCCGTTCTCGAAACTGAGTTCGACCTGGGCGACCGCACATTGATGTTGACGGACGCGATGCCACTGGCAGATGCCGCACCGGGGACGCTCCTAGACGGCATCTGGAACGGCGCCAGCCGCCACCGGTTGGTCCGGCTGGTGACGGCGCGCGGCGGCGACGTCGGCGTCACGCTGAAGACGAGGATTGGCTTCAACTACTGCGCCACAAGTCCCGGCGTTGACATCATGCCGGGTCGCGGGGCAATCCTCACTGGCCCGACCGAGTGGATGGCTCTCGTCTGGCCGGGCGAGCTCACCGACGACGACGGCGGCGCACTCCAAGGCCATCTGACGGTATGCGACGGCGACACGATTGCCCTGGTTCTCGGTCATGCGTACAGCGCCGATGCGGCCCGAGCTCTGCTCGACCGCGGCGACTGGCGGGAGGAGATCGCGGCGACCGACGAGGCGTGGCGATCGTGGGCATCCCAACTCGCCATCGCGGCCGACGGTCCGTACGCGACGACGATGCGCCGCTCGGCCTTGACGCTGCGCATGCTAACCTTCGAGCCGACCGGTGCACTCGTCGCCGCGCCGACAACCTCATTGCCGGAGGCGATCGGCGGCATTCGCAATTGGGACTACCGGTACTGCTGGTTGCGCGACGCCACCTTCACGCTCTATGCGCTGCTGTTGGTCGGCGACCGCACCGCGGCACTCGCGTTCTGGCGCTGGATCGAAGGCGCCTGCGTCGATAAAGGGGCGGCGGGCCTGCAGATCATGTACGGCATCCACGGCGAGCGTGACCTGCCGGAACGCACCCTCCCCCACCTCTCCGGCTACCGCGACTCGCGCCCCGTACGCATCGGCAACGCCGCCTACGACCAACGCCAGCTCGACATCTATGGCGAAGTGCTCGACGCATTCTGGTTTTACGACCAGCACGGCGGCGTGGACGGCGAGCCGCCCCAGATCGATCCCGGTGTCCGGTCGTTGATGCGCGACATCGCCGACCAGATCTGCGAGGTGTGGCGGCAGCCGGACCAAGGCATCTGGGAGGTCCGGGGTAAGGCCCGGCATTATGTTTACTCCAAGGCGATGTGCTGGGTCGGACTCGACCGCGCCGTCCGGCTGGCCGACAAGATCGGCGACGGGGGCGACGTCGAACGCTGGGCGTGCGAACGGGATGCCATCTTTGCCGAGATCCTCGAACGGGGGTACGATCGCGAGCGGAACGCCTTCATCATGGCCTACGACTCGAAAGACGTCGATGCGGCGGTGCTGCGTTTGCCGCTGGTCGGCTTCCTTCCCGCCGACGACCCGCGCATCGTGGGGACGATCGAGCTGATCCAGCGCGAGCTGCAACACGACGGTCTCGTCCATCGCTATCGAGCGGACGACAATTTGCCCGGCGGCGAGGGAGCATTCTCGATCTGCACCTACTGGCTGGTCGATTGCTTGACCGCCATCGGCCGAATCGACGAAGCGAAGGCGATTTTCGACCGGATGCTGGGGTACGCCAGCGACCTTGGACTGTTCGCGGAAGAAGTCGATCCCGCGACCGAGGCGTCGCTGGGCAACTATCCGCAGGCGTTTACGCACCTGGCGTTGATCGACGCCGGGGTCGACTTGACCGAGGCCCTGTCGCGGCGGACGGCGATGCCAGGCGAGCACGCCGAGCGGGCGCGCGCGGTGCGGCGCGGGCGGACTCGGCGCGGCGAGCCGGGTGGCATGGGGGACGAGGGCGGAAAGGACGGCAAGGGCTGCAAGGACGGGAGCGGTCAATGAGCGAAGAGGCGCCAATCGTCAACATCGTGGGAGAGCTGGTGGCGTTGGGGCCGGCGCGGCGCGACCTGCTGCCGTTGTACCAGCGGTGGGTCAACGATTTTCAGACCATGCGCAACATTGGCATCCCGCCGGTGCCGATGTCGATGGAGTCCGAAGAAACGTGGTACGAGAGCCTGAGCCGACCGAACGAGGCGACCTTCACGATCTATGAACGGGCAACGTGGCGACCGATCGGGAGCACAGCGCTCCATGGCATCGACCATCGCAACCGGTCGGCGGGGTTCGGCATCATGATCGGCGAGGCGGAATGCCGGGGCAAAGGGTACGGCACCGAGGTGACGCGCTTGATGCTCGACTTCGCCTTCACCGCGTTGGGATTACACAACGTGATGCTGACCGTCTTTGAGTTCAACTACTCGGGGCAGCGGGCCTACGAGAAAGCAGGATTTCGCGAGATCGGCCGGCGGCGGCAGGCCCGCTCGATGGGCGGGCGGCTCTGGGACGAGATCTACATGGACTGCATCGCGACAGAGTTTAACAGTCCGGTTCTTGGGCACGTTTTCCGGCCCGACAAGCCGCGATGACTTCGCTTGTGCTGCTGTGCGATGGAGCGACAGGGGATCCGGAATGATTGATGCGTCGCGGTCGGGTGCGCCGCCCGGACGTGAGGTGGCGCGGGCACAATCGGACCGTCGTGGAGATCGGACCTCGCCCAGGAAAAAACGAACCGTTGTGGGCAGCGGGCGCCGCCCGGTGGGTTCGGGGCGTCGTGGACGTCGGACGCCGCGTGGCGTGATCGAACGGTTGTGAGCAGCGGGCGCCGCGTGGCGTGATTGGACGGGTGTGGTCGTCGGGCGCCGCCCGGCATTGAAATACCGGGCTCAGTCCCGGAAGTCGGATGCATCCGACTGACTTCGAGCGGCGTGGGCCACTGAGTCGGGTGATCGCGCGGGGCGACGGGCGGCGTGGCCCAAGCCCGCACCCTCGCCGGATGTGCCGCTTGCCAGACACGATATCAGCACATATGTTCTGAGTCAAGGGGGTTTGCGGTTGACGGTGGGCGTCAGACTTTTGGGTAGGCGCGCGTTCATCGGTCACAGGGGAGGGACCTGCGCCGACGACGAACCAGTCAACCAAAACTGAGGCGCACCCTGAGCAAGTTCATAAAATCAGCGGAGAGACGAACACCCGTTCGGCCGATTATACTCAGCACATGAAGCGTCGAGGGATCATTTCCGCCGCGGTTTCGGTGAGCGTTATCGAATCCATCCCATCGGTGCGCGAGCATCTCCTTGTCTGGTTCCGCGCGAACCGGCGGGACTTGCCATGGCGCAAGACTCGCGATCCGTATCGCATCCTGGTCTCGGAGATCATGCTCCAGCAGACGCAGGTCGATCGCGTTACGCCTTACTATCTGGCGTTCCTTGAGCGCTTTCCAACCATTGAGACCCTCGCCGCCGCACCCACTGCCGAGGTGATCCGCGCCTGGGCGGGTCTGGGGTATAACCGGCGTGCGGTCAATCTTCAGCGGACCGCCAAATACGTCGTGGACGAGCTTGGCGGCGTCTTTCCTTCGACCGTTGAGGAACTGAAAAAACTGCCCGGCATTGGTCCTTACACTGCCGGCGCCGTCGCCTGCTTTGCCTTCGAGCAGGATGTCGGTTTTATTGACACGAACATCCGCCGGGTCCTGCACCGCGTGTTTTTCGGCGTCGACGTGCCGGTTCCGGCCGCGACCGAAGCACACGTGGCCGCGGTCGCGGATGCGGCCGTCCCTCCCGGCCACGGCTGGGAATGGGGGCAAGCGCTGATGGAGTTCGGCGCCTTGCACTGCACCGCCCGCAAGCCCGCCTGCGTCGTCTGTCCACTGCAAGCGAATTGCGCCGCCTTCCCGGCCATCCAGAGCGCGCTGGCAGAGCTGCCGAAGGGTGTCCGGCTGAAGCGGGAAGGGCAATACGACGGCTCGAATCGCTATTACCGGGGACGGGTCATCGCCGCGCTCCGCGACCATGCGCTCGACGATCCGGTGCCGCTCCGCACCCTTGGCCCGTTTGTGCGCGACGACTTCTCGGAGGAGCATCTGCCGTGGCTCAACACCGTCGTCGAAGGGCTCTCCAGAGACGGACTGGCGATGGTTGCCGAGGATGCACTCGTCTACGACGCCGACCATGACGTAGGCGGCCGGCGCGTCAAATTGCCGTAACGCTCGTCGCGTCAATCCTGGTGGTCGTGAACGTCGTTAGGTGTTTCTAAGCGGTCGAGGATTCCGTTCATCAAGTCGATCTCGGCCTGCTGAGTTCGCACGATCGACTCGGCCAGATTTTCGACTTCGGGGCGATCGGTGCGCGGCAAGATGGCGTTGGCCATGTCGACGCCCGCCGCGTGGTGGACAATCATCAGGCGCAGGAACTGGGCGTTCATCTCGTCGACTGGCAGCGACCGGAGTTGATCGACGTCGTCCTGACTCGCCATCCCCGGCATCCGGCCCTCGACCTGGTGTCCCATCCAGGCCATCGCCGGCTCGTCGCCAGTGAGCGGCAACTCCCAAACGCCGAGCCACCCTTCCATCCGCCCAATTTGGTTTTGCTGTGTGAGCAGGATATCGGTCGCCAACGTCCTGATCTTGCTGTCGTTCGTCCGGGAGCGGACGATCAACGACATCTCGACCGCCTGCGTGTGGTGCACCGACATGTCGCGGGCAAATCCAGCCTCGGCCGAGTTGTTCCCCGGCATCTGGGCGTCGTTGTACAGGCCGATCACCCAGCCAGATGCAAGGGCGAGCGCGACGACTGCCAGGACGGGCAGCATCCAGCCTTTCACCGATGACAACCCAGCGATCCGCGTTCTTGTGCATTCCAGCGTGTTCGTTGCCACTAGGCTTGCGTCGTCGTCGTCCCGCCGGTGCAGGGGGCGCCAGGCTCCAGCGTCTGCGGACCTTGCCGGAAGTACCGGGCGAACTGATCGAGTCGCTCGTCATCGACCGATTCGAGCTCAAGCTGGTTATTCCAGGCGGTGGCCACGATCGGCGCTTGCAGGTCCGGATACGGGCTGACCAGGACGTAGGTCTGTCCGTCAAACTTGTCCCGCAGTTCGTCAATCTGGTCCTGCGGCAGGTCCGGCCGGTAGGTGATCCAAACCGCGCCGTGCTCTAGCGAATGGACGGCATGCCAATTGTAGATCGGCTGATCGTAGACACCACAATTCTGCCATGCACCATCGTGGACGCCCCCAACTGGCGGTGACTCAGTGTACTCGACTGGTTCGCCAGAGGTTTGGGTATGATTGCCGCCCGTGTAATTGAATTCTTGGACGCCGTCCGGTTCCACGTTTAGGCGTCGATCTTCCGCGTAGTTGTAGATCGCGTAGCCCAGGCCGACGAGGAGGGCGATCGCGATGACCCCAGCGCCGATCTTCGTCAGCAGCCAGTCGCGGCGCTGCTTCTGGTAGCGTTTTCTGCGCTCCGTCCGCTGGTTCTTGACGAGTTCCGCCCGCCGCTCCGCGCGGCGGGGCTGGAGATGACTGGCATCAGGCGCGGCCACTGGTTGCGGTCCGCTCGTCGCCGAGCCCTGTGCGGTCGCGCGTTTTTTCTTCGGCGTCGCCTGGTTCGCCATGCTGCTCTTTCAGTCCTTCCAACTGGATATCTTGTTGGCTACGCGCTGAGGCGGATGGGACGCGCGCCGCACGATTGCCTCGACGCTCGAGGAGCGTCGCTCCCGGCTGATTGAAAAGAGATGATACCATTCCGACCCCACGCTGCCGCGACCGTCGTCGCCTGATCGGTTCGGACTGAGATCGGAGGCACGCAGGCCGTGAAACCCATTTCGGCTCTCGCATCGGCCCTCCGGCGTCACGTGGGCGCGGTTCCCAATCCGATCAGTGCCGACACGCGGCGCACTCACCCTCGGATTCGCGGTCTCGAGCCGACGGTCAGCGTCTGCCCGTACTGCGCCGTCGGCTGCTCCCAACTGATTTACGTCAAGGACGGCCGGGTGGTCGATATCGAGGGCAACCCCGAGAGCCCGATCAATGCAGGAACCCTTTGTCCCAAAGGCGCCGCCACCCGCGGTTTGATCGATAATGCCCTTCGCCTGACGACTGTCAAGTACCGCGCGCCCTACGCCGGCCACTGGGAAGAACGCCCGCTCGATTGGGCGGTTGACCGCATCGCCACGCTGGTCAAAGAGACGCGAGACGCCACGTACGAAGAGCGGGACGCCGAGGGCAATCTGGTAAGTCGCACGCTTGGCATCGGCCACCTGGGCGGCGCCACGCTCGACAACGAAGAGAACTATCTCATCAAGAAACTCTTCACCACGGGACTCGGCATCGTCGCGGTCGAGAACCAGGCCCGGATATGACACAGCTCGACGGTGCCCGGTCTGGGCGCCCGGCTGGGACGCGGCGGCGCGACGACCTTCCTGCAGGATCTGGCCCGGAGCGACTGCGTCGTGATCATGGGCGCGAACATGGCCGAAAACCACCCGGTTGGATTCCGGTTCGTGGTCGAGGCGAAGGAGCGTGGGGCGACGGTCATCCACATTGACCCGCGATTCACGCGGACCTCGGCACTCTCTGACGTTCATGTGCCGCTCCGGGCTGGATCAGACATTGCCTTCCTCGGCGGACTGATCAACTATGTTCTGACCCACGAATTGTTTTTCCACGAATACGTCGTCCACTACACGAACGCGTCCGTCATTCTGCGCGATGATTTCCAGGACACGGAAGATCTCGCCGGACTCTTCTCCGGTTACATCCCAGCCGAGCGACGGTACGACACAACCACGTGGCAACCGGCCGGCACTTCGTCCGATCAGGACAACGCCGACGATGCGACGCGGAGCGCGGAACCGCTCGACGAGCGCCTGGGCAGGCAGGGGGCCGACCTATCGCAAGACCCAACCTTGCAACATCCCCGCTGTGTCTTTCAGGTCGTCAAGCGACACTACTCGCGCTATACGCCGGAGATGGTAGAACGCGTTTGCGGCGTGCCGCGCGAGCTGTTTTTGCGCGTGGCGGAAGCCATCACCGCGAACTCCGGTCCAGAGCGGACGACCGCGTTCGCCTATGCCGTTGCCTGGACCCAACACACCACCGGGACGCAAATGATCTCCTGCTGCGCGTTGTTGCAGTTACTGCTTGGCAACATCGGACGGCCTGGCGGCGGCATCATGGCCCTCCGCGGCCACGCCACCATTCAGGGCAGCACCGATATTCCCACGCTCTACAACCTGCTCCCTGGCTATCTCCCGATGCCTACTGCCGACGAGAACAACGCGACCCTTACCGACTACCTCTCGACGGTCGCCACGCCGACGGGCTGGTGGCACAATGCCCCGACCTACATGGTGAGTTTGCTCAAGGCGTATTACGGCGACCGCGCGACCCCGGAGAACGACTTCGGCTACGAGTTACTGCCGAAGATTGGCGGCGACTACTCCTTCCAGCCCATGCTGCTGATGATGAAAGACGGAGACATGAAGGGTCTCTTCTGCATGGGCCAAAACCCGGCAGTCGGCGGCCAGAACGCGATACTTGCCCGCCGCGCGCTTGGCAACCTCGACTGGCTGGTCGTCCGCGACCTGTTCGAAATCGAATCTGCCGCATTCTGGTACGACGCCCCAGAGGTCAAAAACGGCGAGACCTCCCCCGGTGACATTGGGACCGAGATCTTCCTCCTGCCTGCCGCGGTGACCGCCGAAAAGGAGGGCTCATACACGAATACGCAGCGTCTCGTGCAATGGCATGACAAGGCGGTCGAGCCGCCGGGCGATTGCCGCTCCGAGGCCTGGTTCGTCGACCAGCTTTACCGTCGTCTGATCGCCCTCTACGAACAGGACGAATCGCACGCCGCTCGCCAATTGCGCGCCCTTACCTGGGACTACCCGCACGCCGGACCGCACGACGAGCCAAACCTCGAATCGGTCGTGCAGGAGATCAACGGTTATCGCGTCGCTGATGGCATGCCTGTTTCAAGTTTCGGCGAACTCAAGGACGATGGCTCCACCGCCTGCGGTTGTTGGATCTACTCGGGCATCATGCCAGAAGCAGGACGCAACCTGGCACGTCGACGGAATGGCGACGACCTCGCGGCGCTCGAATGGGGTTTTGCCTGGCCCGCGAACCGCCGCGCGCTTTACAACCGCGCCTCGGCCCGGCCGGACGGGTCGCCGTGGTCCGAACGAAAGCGATGGGTGTGGTGGGACGACGAGGCCGGCCGCTGGACCGGCCACGACGTGCCCGACTTCCCGATTTCGAAACCCCCTTCGTATGTCCCGCCGGACGGCGCAACCGGCATCGACGCCCACCGCGGCGACGCGCCGTTTTTGATGATGGCCGACGGCAAGGGTCAACTCTTCGTCTCGGCGACGTTGAAGGACGGCCCGCTGCCGAGTCACTATGAGCCATGGGAGTCGCCGGTCGTGAGTCCTTTGCACCCCGAGCAGTCTCGCAGCCCCGCCGCCAAGCTGCACGAGCGGCCCGACAACCCATATCATCCGCTCGGCGACCCGCGTTTTCCCCACGTCATCACCACCTACCGGCTGACTGAACACCATACCGCCGGCGCAATGAGCCGGTTCGTCCCATGGCTGGCGGAGTTGCAACCGCACGGTTTCGTCGAGATTGACCCGATTCTGGCCAAGGAGCACGACGTTGCCAACGGCGAATGGGTGACGGTCAGCACCCTGCGCGGCGAGATCGAAGCGCCCGCGCTCGTCACCGACCGCCTCGAACCGCTTGTCGTCGATGGTCGCCGCCTCCACCAGATCGGCGTGCCCTGGCACTTTGGCTACAGCGGCATCGCGACTGGCGGCATCGCCAACGACCTCAGCGCCCTCGTCGAAGACCCGAACTCCCTCATCCACGAGGCCAAGTCCTTTACGTGTGCCCTCCGCAAAGGCCGCCTCTCGTCTCCCCCCACTTCTTCCGTTTCGACGGAAGGAGAGAGGGGCCGGGAGGGTGAGCACTCATGACCGCCGTTGGGTTTCTCACCGACACCACGCTTTGCATCGGCTGCAAGGCCTGCGAGGTCGCTTGCAAGCAATGGAACGACCTGCCGATGGATAACGTCGGGCTGACCGGCTTCAGCTACGACAACACTGTCGACTTGGGCGCGGCCACCTGGCGCCACGTCGCCTTCATCGAGCAGGGAGAGTCCGCGGGCGGTCAACCGACCGCCTGGCTGATGATGAGCGACGTCTGCAAGCACTGCGTCCACGCCGGCTGCCTTGAAGCGTGTCCGACCGGGGCGATCATTCGCACCGAATTCGACACGGTCATCATTCAGCAGGACATCTGCAACGGTTGTGGCTATTGCGTCCCGGCTTGCCCGTTTGGCGTCCCCCAGCTCAGCCATTCCGACGGGCGCGCCAAGAAATGCACCTTGTGCTACGACCGCCTCGTTGACGGGCTGGAACCCGCCTGTGCCAAAGCTTGTCCGACCGACTCGATTCTGTTCGGCCCAGTCGCGGAGATGAAGGAACGCGCGGAGCAGCGTGTTGAGGATCTCAAAGCGCGTGGGGTGAACGGCGCCCACGTTTACGGCACGGAAGAGGTTGGCGGGACGGGCGGCATCGGTGGACTCAACGCCCTCTTCGTGCTTACCGCGCCGCCGGAAACCTATAATCTTCCCGCCCAGCCCACGTTGCCACAGGACCGCGTCCTGCCGGCTTTCTTGACGACCGCGGCCGCCGCCCTCGGTCTCGGCCTCGCCATGGCTCGTGCGTTCAGACGAGCATGATGATCAAGCGCAAGTCTCGTAGGGGCAGACCTCCGTGTCTGCCCTGGTCAATAGGATTCGAACCCGGGCAGACCTCCGTGTCTGCCCCTGCAGCATGGAGCGGAGCGCAGCCGAGTTGACCGATCAATACGTTCGCAATTGGGGAGAACGAAAACGGTCACGCGGCCGCGGTCAAGACGCTCCTGAGACCGCGGCGCAAGCCGCGCGGTCGTCCTATTACGGTCTGCCCGTCATTCACAAAGCGCACTGGAACTGGATGATCGTCGTCTACTTCTTCCTCGGCGGCTTGTCGGGCGCCTGCTACGTCATCGCGTCCATCGCCGAGCTAATCGGGGCCAGGAGATACGGGGAGATTGTTCGCGCCGGCCGCTTCCTTTCGTTCCTGACGTTGCTCCCGTGTCCGGTCCTCCTCATTCTCGACCTCCAGCGGCCAGAACGTTTTCTGCATATGCTGCGCGTGGTCAAGTTGCGTTCGCCAATGTCGGTTGGCACGTGGGGACTCCTACTCTTCAGCGCTTTTTCGACGA
>JBOGUE010000112.1:0-7293 GCA_050695955.1 Thermomicrobiales bacterium
TCCGAAAGAGAGGGGGTTCTCGGCTCGCCGCGCGAGAGGGAGCGCGGCGCCGCGTAGGTTTGTATGCGCAGTGGGACGTGGCAAGATAACGCGGCCGCTTCGGCCGGCATTGCACGCGTCCGGCTAAACACCGGGGGTCAGAACTTGTTCCGCACCGTCCATTTTTCGCGAGACGACTTCGGCAGCGGGTCGCATGGCGCCGACAGGAACAACCGTCCGGAGAGCATTCGGCTGATCTGCCGAGCGGCGGCGGTTGCGCTGGTGCTCTTCGCGGTCAACTACCAGTGGGGAGCCGCAAATCCGTACGAGGACCACTACTATGACGATGCCGGCGTCTGGCGCTCAAACTGCACGTGGTGGGCGTGGCAGCGATGGCTCGAAGTCAACGGCGAGGCGCTCCCTACGTGGGGGAACGCGGGAGAATGGGCCGCCAACGCGCAGGCAGCGGGCTATCCCGTAGACGCCACGCCCGCCGCGGGCAGCGTCGTCGTCACCTGGGAAAGCCCGCTCGGGCACGTCGCTTTCGTGGAAGCAGTCGAGCCGGAGGACCCAAACAGATTCCTGGTCAGCGAATACGGGTACGCCCCCGGAGTCGCCCGCCACGAGCGGTGGTTGACGACGGACGGTCGTCTCTTATTCGTCCACCCTCGCGCCGACCCGACCGAGGAGCGTGGCAAGGAGCCGCTCGGCGGTGACGGCACGGGCGGGCCGTAGTTATCCGCCCGGGGACAATGGAGGGGAGGTGTCGGCCGATGACGGGCAGCCGGTTCACGCTCCTATCTGCCGTCCACGTTTTCCTCGTCCGCGACCGTCGCGTGCTGCTCCTTCGCCGGTTCAATACGGGCTACGAGGACGGCAACTTCAGCGTGGTGGCGGGTCATCTCGACGGCGGCGAAGAGGTCGTCGGCGCGGCGATTCGCGAAGCACGCGAGGAGGTCGGCATCAGGCTCGAACGGAGAGACGTGACGGTCGTCGGAGTCATGCACCGATTGGTCGAAAACCACAACGAGCGGATCGACTTCTTTCTTGTCGCCGAGCGATGGTCCGGCGACATACGCAATGCTGAGCCTCACAAATGCGATCTGCTTCGCTGGGTTCCCATCGATCACCTACCAGAGAACGTCGTGTCATACGTGCGACGCGCGATCGCTAACTATCGCCACGGCGTCGCGTTCGACAGTTTCGGCTGGAAGGAGGACGAGCACTGACCCATACGAGTTGTTGCCGATTTCGGCGGTACAATGCTCGCCGGCGATGCGGCAGAGGCAATCGAACAGCAAGGGAGGGGAATCATGGTCAACGCCGGCGACAACGCGCCCGACTTTACGCTGAAGTCCGCAAGCGGGGATGAGGTAGCGCTCAGCAACCTGCGCGGGGCGAAGCGAGCGCTGTTGATTTTCTACCCCAAGGACGGAACCAGTGGCTGAACGGACCAACTCTCGGCCGTCGGCCGAGCAACCGAAGATTTTCGTGCGCTAGACACCGAGCCGCTTGGGATCAATGAAGCGGATGCCGCCAGCCACCAGCAATTCATTGGCCAACTTTCGCTTCCCTTCGATCTCCTCGTCGACGAAGAGCTAGCCGTGGCCAGAGCTTACGGCACGCTGCGACCCGATGGTGACCGCAATGCCCGCACGGTCATCATCGTTGGCAAGAATGGCCGCGTGATCTACCGCGCCGCCGGCGCACCGCCGCCGAGCGAGCTCTTAGATGCAATCAAGTCCGCTCAGGATGATGGGAAATGAGTCCAGGAGTGGCTGGCCCTACTTCGACCAGTACGGTTCGACGCCAAAAAAGGCAAAGATGACCAGCTCTTCCCGGCGGCTGAAGGGAGCTTCTGGCTCATAGTGGGGTGCGCGGCCGAGCAGATCACCCGTAATCGCAAGACGGGCAGGATTGGTTTCGAGGCTAACTAGGGCAGATGGAACCGCGGCGTGGTGGCGACCAAGGCCCAAGACGCCTCCGAAGCCGATCACGACGTACCGGACTTCGCGCCGCCGGTCGTCCGCGTCACCATCGCCGATGGCATCGGCCAGGAAATCGTCGACGTCCCCGACCTCCAGTCCGTCCCGGTCGACAATCGGCTGACCGCAGGTTGATTGCACCCACGGCTCCACGCCCGGCTCGGGGCACAGCCGGCGAAGTGGGGTAGTCGCGTCGGCGACGACGATTTCTCCTCCGGCCGCGGCGGCGATTGGCGCGGCGAGGAGCGAGAACGCCTCGTGCGCGACCGCCTCCTTCGTCCGCGCCTGACCGATGTGGACAGCGTCCTGGTCGGCAAAGAGGCGGCGTGTGGACTTGAGTTGCGTGCGATCCGCGGTCGTGACGGCCACCACGACGTCGCCGGCCTCTAGCCGGTGATCGATGTAGGTCGCTTCGTCCACCTTGAATCCGAAGTCGACAAGCATTTCGAAGACGTCGTCCTCGGTCGCGGCCAGGGCCGGTGCGTAGTCGCTGGCCGACGCGGCGCCGGTCGCGATGCCGGTCACGGCTCGCCGGCCTCGCATCCCCGCGAGCGCGGCTCCCAGCGGTCCCGCGACGAGATACGAGCCGTCCTTCGGAATGATCAGCGCAGCCAGTCCCGTCAGCCAACCGCCGACCGCGTCGAGCGCATTTTCGACCACGGCCTTGGCGACGGCAGCCGTGCCATCTTCGCGTCCATCCTCGTTTGCGCGGCGACGAACCAGCACTGAAACCTGCTCGGGCGGGCGGGCCGCTCGCCGCAAGGCCACCAAGGCTTGTTCCGCATCCAATGATGTGCCAAAGAGACCGACGACGGTGAACCGACCCGACTTGCCAGGTGCGGCGGCCGAGCCGCGCGCTTTATTCACCATGAACCCAACACCCGCTTCCCACGTTCATCTCCCTATTCGTGCCGCAACGCCGTCTGCTGCAACACGTCGCGTTTTCGATCAGGATCTGCCCGGCGCCACCTTGGTTGCTTCCCGGCCCGCATGTTGTGGGGCGCCCCGAGACACCGACGCGTCCTCCGCGGTAGGCTGAGCGTCCGTCTCCGACGCAAGCGTGCTGTCGGCCTCAGCCGCGCGGGTCCGCAGGATGTCTTGCAGAAACACCTGCACCGCCGCGCCGAGTGGGATCGCCATGATCGCACCGAGCGGTCCGCCAAGCGCTCCGCCAACGAGGACGGCTAGGATCACTGTCAGGGGCGTCATCCCGACCGCGTTGCGCATAACTCTCGGCACCAGGAACGCGCCTTCGAGTTGCTGCAAGACGATGGCGAAGATCGCCACCAGCAACGCCTGCTCCCATGACTCCGTGAGCGCCACCGTCACCGCAACCGACCCGGCCAGGAACGGACCGATGAACGGGATGATTTCGGTAATGCCTGCCAACAAGCCCAAGGCGAGCCAAAAGTCGAGACCGATTGCGAAATAGCCGGCGGCCGAGAGCGTGCCGATTGTGCCACAGAGAATGAGCTGCCCACGTGCCCATCCGCCGATTCGCAGCTCCACCTGATCCCAGAGCGAGTGCGCGCGGTCGCGCTTATCCAGGGGGACAAAGCTGAGGCCGATCCGCTTGATAATCGCTTTCTCAGTCATCCAGTAGAAGGCGACGATCATCACCGAAATCGCTGTGAATAGTGCCCCTACGACCGACGTCGCGAAGTTCACTGCCGTCGAACCCTCGATTGGCGGGTTCTGCTGGACGGTGTAGTAGGCAATCAGGAGGCGGTCTAACGTGCGGCGCCCTGCCAAGTCGACGAACGCGTTATCGCTGGCGATCGCCTGGGTTTTGAGGTCGTCGAGCATCAGCGGGATGTCGTTCCAGAGCGTGGTCGCCTGCCGCACCAGGGAAGGCACGATCAAGTAAACAACGAGCCCCAAGGTCGCCGCGAGCAAGAAATAGATCGACATGATCGCTTGGCCGCGCGTGAAGCCGTAGCGGCGCAGGCGGTAGACCAGAGGTTCGATCGCGGCGGCAAAGAGGATGCCGAAGAGCAGCAGGACCAGGATCGCGCGGACTTGGAACAGCAGCCACGCCATTCCAATGACGAAGAGGGCGGCCGCGGTATTGATCATGACCCGCGTCGGCGTCATCTGCTGCCACACACTTAAAAGCTCCGTCGCGGTCCCATGTTTCGGCGAGGATCCGGTCCACTGACCATAGTATGACTGACACGGTCAGGTTTGGCAGGTACACCCTATGCGCCTACCGTCAAGACGTAGCGCTCGGCATCGGCCGGCTCTTCGGTAAGGTTCGCCCGCAGATCTTCGTAGCCTGATCTCCCCATCAGGGCATGGGTCGCATTCTTCCCTGCCTCCACGCCCGGTTGCCCGAATGGGTTGACTTCGTAAAGCGCCCCGGCCATAACGGTTTGCAGCTCGTGAAGGTAGAAGAATTCGCCGACCGCGAAGGCATCGATGGCCGGCGTCGTGATGGTGACGTTTGGCCGCTGGGCCTCGCGCAACGCCCAAGCGGTGGCGACGCGTTCCCGATCGAGCAACTGCCCGAGTTCCGCCCCATCGAGATACGCCAGATCCGGGATGCTCGCTGGCGGTCGACCGACCGGCACCTCGGCACGGTATTCTCCGACGCCGACGAGCACGATCAGCTTATCGTTCGGTCCCTCGGTGTAGAGCTGAATCTGCGAGTGCTGGTCGATGGCGCCGAGCGCCTTGATCGGCGTTTGTCCGGCATAGACCTCCTCGCCCCGCGTCGACAGGCGCTTGCCCAGACTCTCGGCCCAAAGCTGGCGGAACCAATCCGCGATTCCGTAGAGCGCGTCCGCGTACGGCATCGTGACGAGGATGCGCTTGCCGTAGCGCTGGTCGGCGAGGTACGCCAGCGCGGCGAGCAGGTATGCCGGATTCCGGCGCACGTCGGGCCAGGAACAGCGAGCCCGCATCGCCGCCGAACCCGCCAACATGCCACGTACGTCGACGCCACAGATCGCCGCCGGAATCATACCGACGGCGCTCAACACCGTCTGGCGGCCATCGACACCCGGCGGCACGGGGAAGGTGCGGAAACCCTCCTGGTCTGCCATCTGCCGCAGCAGACCCTCCGTCGGATCGGTCGTCGCTACGATGTGGCTGGCGAAGTTGTCCTTGCCCACGGCCTCGATCAAGGCATCGCGCACGACAAGGAAGTTGGCCATCGTCTCCGCGGTCTGGCCGGACTTCGTGACAACGTTGACCAATGTATGCGACAGGTCGACCGTGTCAAGCGTCGCTTGCACCTTGTCCGGATCGGGGTTGTCGAGAACAAAAAAGCGCGGTCCGCCGCGTCGATCGTCGCCGTGGAGGTTGCGAAAGGGATGGGTCAGCGCCTGGATGGTCGCGATCGCGCCGAGGGACGAGCCGCCGATGCCGACCAAAATGAAGTCGCGGTACCGCCCGCGCTCCTCGCCGGCGAACGCCGTGATCTCATCAGCGAGCGCGAGATTGTCCGGCAGATCTTGCCACCGTTGGCCGCCGGCGCTGTGTTCAGCCACGATCCGCTCGTGGGCATCCCGCACGCGATCGGCGACGGCGTCGAGTGCGTGCTCGGCGATGCCGTGCTCTTCGCCGACGGCGATTGCCATGGCGTTCCGGTAGTCGATCACCAGACGGGACGATTCACCAGACGTCGCATAACTCGCCGGCACCGGACACCCTCCTGGCCCACGGGAACGGACCGCGGACCCGGCGGCGATGGTAGCACGGAGCGTGCCCAGCGTGACACACCGAGGCGATCGTCCACGGAGTCCTCCGTGATCCGTCACCCGGGGGGAGGCGGGCTCAGCCGATCATTGTGCTTCTTGAGCGCATCGTCCAATGCCTCGCGCAAGATACTGGCCTCGTTTCGGTTGAGCCGCCTGGCGAGTTGCGCCAGCCGGTCCAACTGCACCCTGGTGTAGTGGCTGGTCTTCGTGACCATCCGGCTGTCCGCCAGCGGCAGGGAGACCTTATTGCGTCCGGTCGTCTTAGCGACATAGAGGGCCTGGTCCGCCTCGCGCATGAGTTCCACGTCGGTTGTGCCCTGACCGGGACACGCTGCCAGCCCGACCGAGCAGGAGATGCGAACCTCGGGCAGACCGTCGAACTGGAGCGTCGTCACCCGCCGACGGAACTCCTCAAGGAGGGTGAAGGCATCGTCCAAGCGAGTTTCGGACAGCGCGCCCCCAAACTCGTCGCCGCCGTACCGAGTGAGCAAGGCATCGCCCGGCGCGATTTCTCGCAGTACCCGGACGACCTCCAAGATGACGCGGTCGCCTGCCTCTCGTCCGTGAGCCTGGTTGATCGGCAGCAAGTCGTCGATGTCGATAAGAAAGGCGGTAAGCGGCTCACCGGACTCGTCGGCCTGGGGCACAAGCTGTTCGCGTAGGAGGTGTCGGAAATAGTCAGCATTGAGCAGACCGCTCATCTCGTCTGTGGTAGGAAGTTCAAAGGTGGTGGGGCGGGTCATAGAGCGACTCTTTCGGTGCCGCTGAGGACATACATATGTATGTCTGAATACATCTTAGGGGCGCAAAGGGCAGTTGTCAATCGTTGGTTTCTCGGATTGCACGGCCGTTGCTGGTGCTCGCGACACACGGGACCGAGGGCACTACGCTCGCCCCAACAAGTCAGCCACAATCTTGACCGCGAATGGGGTGCTCACTCAGGCTCCTACTGCCGGCTTTTGGGTATCAGTCGGCTACTCTTCCATCTCAGCGAGCAATCCAAGCGGCACGAGGCGGACGGGAGGTCTCGCCGTCATCGGCACAATCTCGCCCAAGCTCAAACCGGTTTCCGCCGCGATCAGGTCCGCAATTGGCCCGACACAATAGATGCCTTGGCAGACGCCCATGCCCGCTCGGGTGCGACGCTTGACGTCGTTGACCGAGCGCGCGCCCTCGGCGATCGCGTCTCGAACCTCCTGGGCGCCTATCTCCTCGCAGCGGCAGACGTAGTTTGGCGCGGGCCGCGTTTCGTTCATGACATCGATACCTCGGTGGCAGCTGGCTGGACCGGCACGTAGTCCGGCGGCAATGACTCCGCGATACGGATGCGCGACGTCGCGGCTGCCTCGTATGCCGTCCGGGTACGGTGCAGCGATCCCGCATCGACCAGATCGAGCGAGGCGGCCGCGCTGACTCCGGCGTGTGCGCCCTCGGCCAGCGCCACGCGTGCGTCGCAGATACCCGCGGCGTCACCGCACACGAACAACCCAGGCGAGGTGGTCTGCAAGCGTCCATCACGCAGGAGCGTCCAGCCACCAAGCTCGGGAGCGTATCCAGCCGCACACTCCGCCATTAACGCCAACTCGGGGTCCGGCTGACGACCGGCGGCGACGACGACCACGTCCGCC
>JBOGUE010000113.1:0-8931 GCA_050695955.1 Thermomicrobiales bacterium
AACGGCGTCGACGTCGACCGCTTCGCGATGGGCGCCGCGCGCCGCGAGGAGATCCGCGCCCGCCTTGGCATTGCCCCAAACCAGCCAGTCGTCGGCTTCGTCGGCACGCTCAAAGCGTGGCACGGCACCGCCGCCCTCGTCCGCGCCGTCGCCGCTCTGCACCGCCAAGCGACCGCCCATCCAGCGCCTGCCCTCCTGATCGCCGGCGAGGGTCCGCAACGGGCCGAGTTGACCGCCTTGGCCGAAGCGGAAAGGATCGCGCTGGCGACGATCTTCACCGGCGCCATCGGCCACGATGAGATGCCCGGCTATCTCGCCGCCATGGACGTCGCCGTCGCGCCCTACGCCGCCGCGCCAAACTTCTACTTCTCGCCGTTGAAGCTCTTCGAATATCTGGCGGCTGGACGCCCCGTCGTTGCCGCATCAATCGGCCAGGTCGCGGAGTGCGTCGTCGACGGCGAGACTGGCCTGCTCTATCCGCCCGGCGACATCGCCGCCTTCGCCGCGGCAATCGATGCGCTCTTGGCCGATCCCGCCCGCGCCGCCGCCCTCGGCCGTGCCGGACAAACCTACGTGCGCGCCCACCACACCTGGGCAGGCAATGCCCGCGCCGTCGTCGGCCTGGCGCAGGGGTTCGCGAACTGGCGCCAGGAGGCGGCCTAACATGGCGACCCCTCTTACCACTCTCCGCGGCCAGGTCGGCGCCCTCGGCTCATCGTTCAACACGATCGGGCGATTCCGCCGTGACCTCCGCCCCCATTGGCGATCACTCCTCGGCGCCCTGCTCTGCGCGTTCGGCTATACCGCCATGCGCCTGGCCGAACCGTGGCCACTCAAGTTCATCTTCGACAACGTCCTCACCGGGATGCCGCTGGCGACGCCATTTCCCTGGCTCGACCAGGCCCTGGCAGGGGAGCGCACGCGCATCCTGATGGTCTCCCTTGCCGCCCTCTTGGCGATGGCCCTGCTGCGCGGCCTCTTCTACTACTACCAGAGCTATCTCACCGCCCGCGTCGGCCAAGAGGTCGTGCTCACGATCCGCCGCCGCCTCTTCGCCCACATCCAGCGCCTCTCACTACGCTTCCACAACCAGAGCAGCACCGGCGATCTCCTCACCCGCCTCACCGGCGACATCAACAACCTGCGGAACCTGCTGGTCGCCTCGCTCCTCTCCCTCGTCTCGGAGTCGATCATCCTCGTCGGCTTCGTCGTCGTCATGTTCTTCATGGATTGGCGGCTGGCGCTGCTGGCGCTGGTGACGATGCCGGTCATCTTCGGGCTGGTCACCGTCTATTCCCACCGCATCCGGCAGGCCGCCCGCAAGCAGCGCCGCCGCGAAGGGGAACTGGCCTCCCGCCTGCAGGAGGCGCTCTCCGGCATCCATATCGTCCAGATGTTCGCCCGCGAGCGGGAGGAGGACGAGCGACTCCGCCGCCTCAACAAACGCAGCCTGCGCGAGGGGCTGAAGGCGACGCGGCTGGAGGCCAAGCTCAACCAGACCATCGATTTCTCGGTCGCCGTCGGCATGGTCATTACCCTCTGGTACGGCGCCACCGGGGTCATGGCCGGCCGCCTCACCGCCGGTGAGCTGATCGTCTTCATCACCTACATGCAGAGCTTCTACCGCCCCCTGCGCCGCATCTCGCGCGTCGCCGAGCGCGCGAGCAAAGCCGGCAGTTGCGTCGACCGCATCGTCGACGTCCTCGACCAACAACCCGACGTTCTCAATGGCCCCGATGTCGCCCCGCCCTTCCGCGGCGACCTTCGCTTCGAACGCGTCTCGTTTAGCTATCAGCCACCGACCAGTGCCCAGGACCCAGTGCCCAGGACCCAAAATGCATCGCCGGGCAAGGATCAATCAATTCACCCCTCCGAACTCTGGGCACTCGGCACTGGGCACTGGGTCCTGCTTGACGTCGACCTCGTCGTCCCCGCCGGCCAGACGGTCGCCCTGGTCGGTCCGTCCGGGGCTGGGAAGACATCCCTGCTCAGCCTCGTGCCGCGCCTCTATGACCCCACCGCCGGCATCGTCGAAATCGACGGGGTCGATGTCCGCCGCTTCACCCTGGAGTCGCTGCGCGACCAGATCAGTGTCGTGCCTCAGGATGGGATGCTCTTCGCCGGTACGATCCGCGAGAACCTCGCCTACGGCCGCCCGGACGCCTCACCCGAGGAGATGGAGTCAGCGGCCCGCGCCGCCCAGATCCACGACGTCATCGCTGCCCTGCCCGACGGCTACGACAGTGTCATCAGCGAGCGCGGCGTCTCCCTCTCCGGCGGCCAACGGCAACGGCTGGCGATCGCCCGCGCCATCGTCAAGGACGCCCCGATCGTCCTCCTCGACGAGCCCACGACCGGACTCGACGCCGAGTCGGAGGCGTTGGTCCTCACCGCACTCGACCGGCTCCTGACCGGCCGCACCGCCATCGTCATCGCCCACCGGCTCGCCACCGTCCGCCGCGCCGACCAGATCCTGGTCCTCGACGACGGGCGGATTGTCGAGCGCGGCCTGCACGGCGACCTGCTGGCGCTAGGCGGTCGCTACGCCGACCTCTACCCCCGCCAGTTCGCCGACCAGGAAGCCTATTCGCCGGCCGCGACCCGCAATGGTCACGCGCCACTGGCGGTGCCCGCATGATTTCACCGCTGCCCCTGCCGCCGCCGGACCCTGCCCTCAGCGGCCTGCCAACCCTGCTCGACGGCGACGCGATGGCGGCGGCGCTGGCCGCGCATCTACCCGCCTGCGCCGCCGGCCGGGTCGCCATCGAGCGTGTCGAACCAAACTACGTCCGCTACAAGCGCGGCACGAGTTGTCTCGTCGGTTTCCGTCTCACCTTGCGCGACGCGGAGACGGGCGAGATAAGCGCCCTACCCGCCAGCGCCCGCCTTTACGCGGACGAGCGCGGCGCACGTCGCGCCTCGGGCAAGAAGCTCTGGCGTCTCCTCGACGTGGTCGCGCGGACGTATCCCGCGCCGCCGGTCGAGCGCGCGGCCTACATTCCGAGCTTGCAGGCGCTGATCCAGCTCTGGCCCGTCGACTACGACCTGCCGGCGCTCCCGCTGGCCGCATCGCCCACGATCCTCGGCCCGGCGTTCGCCACGGTTGTGCCCGCCGCCGCCCGCGCCGAGCTGATCCGCTACAAACCGGCCCGCAAAGCCCTCTTCCGCTACGGATCAGACGATGGCGCCCTGCCCGCCGTCTACGGCAAGCTCCTCCCCGACGACCGCGGCGCCGGCATCTGTGCCTTGGCGCATGCGCTCCGACGACAGGGCGTGCCGACGCCGGCACCTTTAGCCTATCTGCCGAACGAGCAGCTCTTGTTCCACGCCGCCGCGCCGGGCAGACCGCTCGCATCACTTCGCGGCGACCGCACCTACCGAGACGCGCTGGAGCCGACGGCGGAGGCGTTGGACCGCTTGCACGCCTCGACTCATCCGGTGCTGACGTACGATCCAACTCTGGAGGGGACCGCAATCCGTGCCGCCGCACACGCGGTCGCGACGTTGGTCCCACATCTGGCCGGTCGCGCCGAACGACTCGGCAACGAGCTCGCTGCCGCGCTCAGCCGCCTTCCCACCGACTGCGCGACCGTCCACGGCGACTTCTACGACGACCAGGTCCTCGTCGCGTCAGACGGCGTCACCCTCGTCGACCTCGACGAGGCCCGCCTGGGCCACCCGCTGCTCGACGCCGGCAACTTCCTCGCCCACCTGACCGCGGCCGGCGACCCCGACGAGGCGCGGTCGGCCTTCCTCGACGCCTACCGTCACCACAATGCCGCGCCCTCGTCCGAAGTCGCCCTCTTCGAAACCATCGGCCTCCTCAAACTCGCCATCCGTCCCTTCCGCCACCTCGACCCCGATTGGCCGACCGGCGTCGAAACGATCCTTAATCGCACCGAGGAATGCTGGCGAGAGACCCAGGTGGAGCGAATCCCGGTAGGGATCGACCCGTTGCTCCCGAGTTTGCGATCCTTGGGCGATCCTAACGCAATGACGTCGATACTCACGCGCGATGTCTACAGCGCCCCGGTGCGAGTCTGTGAGATCACCCTCATCCGCCACAAACCCGGGCGCCGCGCCATCTTCCGTTACGACCTCGACGTTGGCGCCGATGGTAACCGCCGTCGCGAGCGACTCTACGGCAAAACCTTCGCCAGCGAGCGCGGCCCGCGCGTCTTTGAGGCGTTGCAGACAATCACCGCCGCCCAGGTGTGCGGCCCCGGCGTCCGCCTCCCCGAGCCGGTCGCCTACCTGCCGGACCTCAAGCTCCTGCTCCAACGCGCCGTCCCCGGCGACGCGATCACGCCGTCATTCCTCGAAGGGGACACGCACCTCGCGGTTGAGATTGCCGAGGCCATCCACGCCCTTCACACCTCCGGCGTCGATCTCCCCCGCCGGCACGACCTCGCGCGCGAGTTGGACCCGTTGGCGGCGAGGGTGGAACAGCTCGGCACGCGATCCCCCGCCTTCGCGCGGGCAGCCTGCCGTTGCCTCGCCCTGATCGAACGCCGACAACACCGAGCGTGGAACTGGCGCTGGCGACCAATCCACCGCGACTTCTATCACGACCAAGTACTCGCCGGGGAGCACGGGTTGTCGATCCTCGACTTCGACGACGCCGCCATCTCAGAACCGGCCGTCGACGTCGCCAATTTGCTCGCCCACCTCCGCCTGCTGGCGATTCAGCATCCGGCCGCGGGCGACGGGCCGTCCCGATGCGCGGCGGCCTTCGCGCACCGCTACCGCCGGCTCGATTCTGACCTCGACCCGATGCTGGTGCGGTTCCTCGAAGGCGCCACGCTCCTCCGCCTGGCCGAAATCCACCAACCTCGCGCCGAGGGCGACCGCATCGCCGCTCGCCTCCTCACCACCAGCGAGCACCTCCTGCGGACGACCGCCTATCGGACGACACGCTCAAGACCGTGCCGGAGGCGGCAAAGGACCTCCGGGTCTATGAAAAGTCGCTCTATCGGCTCCTAGCGCGGGGCGCCGTGCCCGGCGTGGTCTACGTCGGCCGCGCCGTGGGGGTGCGGCAGGCGGCGCTGATGGGCTTCGTCCAAGGCGAGGACCGCGACCCGCGCTGGCTGACGCCGCGCTAAGGAGGACACGGACGAGCGGGCACATCACCGGCGTTCGGCTCTGCGACGAGTGCGCCCGGTCGTTGCACTTGGCCTTGACGGAAGCGGGGTATTGAGATGCGGGCGATTGTCCTCAGTGGTGACCGCCACGCCACGGCAGCGGCCTGGACGGGATCACTCTGCCGCTGGCTGCACGACCACAAACCGGCGACCGGGGAGTGCGCCGTGCTCATCCACGGCGATTGTCGAGGGATCGACACGCTGGGCGGTGACCGGGGCGGCCGAGGAGACGGGTGAGGTCTATCACGGGGAGGCGGTCCGCGCCGCGTTGCTGGCGGAAGCTCGGCGGCGGGGGCTGATCCCGTCTGGAGATTGGATATGACCAACGACGGCTCCATCCTGCTGGGAATCACCATGGCAGCCCACACCCTGGCGACGATGAGCGATGAGGACGTGCTGGCGGTGGCCCACGGCCGGATCCCGATGGTCGTGGAGTACCGCGATCTGACCGGGCGCGAGCGATGGATGTCCGAGGCGGACGTGCGGGCCACGGCGGACCAGGAGTGGCAGCACCGGTCAGTCCGGCGCGTCCAAGGTGGCCCAGGTGGTAATCAATGTGGGATACTGTTATCCAGAGATGAGGACGACGCGGGCACCAACCATGACGCCAACCGCTCACCACGCACCCGGATATCGTAGTCGCCGGGGGATTGCCGTGGCGCAACGCATCGGTGCCGAACGGTTACGTCGCCAGTGTGGTGAGACGGCGACGACCGTCTGATCGCCTTCGGGTAGGGCGCTGCGTGTCCCTTACGACGCTGTCCGCTCGGTCCCGCCGGCGACGGCTTCCCCCGCCGCCTTCGCCGCCCGCGTTGCGTCGTCCACGTACTGGTCGTGCAGGTGGACCGGCTCCACCTGTGTCTTCTTCAATCGCAAGTTCAGCATTTCCACGAGGACTGAGAAGCCCATCGCGGCGTAGATGTAGCCCTTCGGCACGTGGAAGTGCCAACCTTCGGCCACGAGCGACATGCCGATCAGCAACAAGAAGCTCAGCGCCAGCATCTTTACCGTCGGGTGCTGCTGGACGAATTTACTCAGCGGGCCGGACGCGAAGAGCATCACACCGACCGCGATCACCACCGCGACGATCATAATCTCAACATCGTCCGCCATACCGACCGCGGTAATCACGGAGTCGAGCGAAAAGACGATGTCCAACAGCAAGATCTGGACGATCACGCTGGTGAAGGTCGTTCCGGCTCTGCTGGTCCCGTGCTCCTCCGCTCCTTCCAGCTTCGTGTGGATCTCCGTTGTGGCCTTGTAGATCAGGAAGATGCCGCCCCCAAGCAGGATCAAGTCACGCCCGGAGAAGTCGTGATCGAGGATCGTGAAGAGCGCGTCCGTGAGATTGGCAATCCAGTTGATCGAGAGGAGCAGGCCGACGCGCATGAACATCGCCAGGCTGAGCCCGACAATCCGCGCCCGATCGCGTTGCGACGCCGGCAGCCTGTCGGCCAGGATCGAGATAAAGATGACGTTGTCGATCCCGAGCACGATCTCGAGCGCGGTCAACGTCAACAGCGCGATCAGCGCCTCACTGGAGAAAAAGACCTCCACCTATCTATTCCCTTTGTGTTGTCGCGGTCGCGGAACCCGCCGAATCGGCCCGCGCTCCTCACAATCCTACTCGTTCGCGAACCGGCGGGTAGTCCGCGTCCGCCGCGTCACGCCACGTAGTCGCCGATCCAGCGGACGAAGGGAAACGCGCCGTTCAACCGCTGTCGGAACCGTTGGTCGGCGGTCCACAGGTCGCACCCGTAGAACTGGGCAAGCACAAGGTACTGCGCGTCGTAGACCGCCGGCAGGTCGAAGTCAGCGGCCAGGATTAGGGCTTGGCGGTGAAGGTTCTCCGGGGCACGGATTTCGATGGAAAGGGACAGGAAGCGGTCGAGCAACGCCAGTGCATTGGCACGCGGCATGGACGGCGTGCTACGCATCCGCTGGCGCAGAGTGTTCGCTACCTCCGAGGGCAAAAGCGGCGGCGCAATGATGGTCACGTCATCGCGAAGGCAGGCCCGATACAGAGCTCGAGCCTGCTCCGTGTGCTCCTCTTCGAGAACCCATTTGATGGCGACGGATGCGTCGACGACGATCACGAGCGCTCGGCGAGTTCGCGGCTGCGCTCGTCGCGCGCCTCGTTGATCAGCACCCAGCTTTCGGGCGTGAAGATCTTGCCGCCGCGCTCCGCGAGGATCTTTTTGCTCAGGCGCTCAGCGCGATCCATGGCTTTTAATCCCCGCCGCTTCTCCTCGGGCGTGAGCTTGCGCTCACCAGTCTGTTCAGGCGTGCCGGCCAAGTGCTCCCGTTCGCGGTTGGCATCCGCGGGGTTAATCATCGTGCCTAAATCCACCTTGCGTACGCCCACCCGCCGCTTGCCGATACGGTAGGCGGGCAAGTCTCCCTCCCGAATCCAGCGCCGGATCGTGGACGGGGCGACATGCAACTGCTCGGCAGCCTCCGTTACCGTCAGATAGTCCTCGACTAGTGTTTGCATAGCCAGATCGCCTCCTGCGACGAGAGTTAGCTCAGAAGGTCATATCTATGCTCGTAGGTTATCACAGTTCGTTCTTATTCATCCCCCTCCCGAAGCAGCAGCAGCCTCTTGCGGTTCCGCCGCCTCCAACCACCGCAACGACGGCGCTGCCGCAAAGGCCGGACGCTGGCCCTGGCGATAGGAGGTCCACTGGCCGGCAAGCAGCAGATCGTCCGCCAGCGCCTCGAGTTCCTGGATGCGCTGGTTGGAGCGCATCGCTTCCCGGATGGCCAGGATGCCGACCGCCGGGTGCCGCTTTTCGATGACGTGGCGCAGCATCGTCAGGTGGGCATTATCGGGCACGCCGGTTTCGCGGATCGCTCGCTCCGCCGCCCGCAGGTTGGTCTGCGTGCCGTCGACCGCGACGCCATTGCCGAAGTCGAACTTGTAAAAGGCTCGCCGGCTTCCCACTCGCTTCTCGCCGCTCAGCTTGATCCACTTCGCGTTTTCGATCCCCTTGCCCAGCGTCATCACGAGCCGCACCGTTCGCCCGTGGTGGGGGAAGCTGCCGGCCAACCGGGCAAAGGTCTCCTTGCTGCCATGGAGCGGATCCTGGCGACCGAGCAAGAGCGGGGTCTGGTCGACCGCGAAATGGATGCGGTCGATCGGCGTGAAGAGGGAGAGGATAGCGAAAGCGTGCGGCAGCATGTCGGCGATGATCCCGATCTCCGCCGCAGCGCCGGTTAGCGGTCGCTCTTCCAGCAGTTCCAGCTCGATCTCGTCGACGCTCTCGACGAACGCTTTCAGCGTTCGTTCCTCGGTCAAAAGGAGTTGCAGCAGCCGCACTTCCAGCTTGAAGTAGTAGTGGTCGGCGGCCACGATCTCGACCCCGCCCTCGACTGAATCGAGGAAGGCGCGGTACGCCTCCGGCGGCGCCCCCAGCGGTTTCTCGATCACCACCACGTTACTGAGGTCGTAATACTCGGCCAGCACCGGCAGGTGGGTGGCCGCCGGCGTCGCGATATAGGTGATGACGTAGCAGCTCGACTCCAGCGCCCGCCGCGGTTGCTCGCGCGCCGGCGCGTCTGGATGGTCCCAGTACCAGGCGTCGCCGTTGCTGATCGCGCCCTGTTCCATCGCCGCCAGTTGCTCCCGGCGGCCGGGGCGGTCCGGCACCACGACGTGGGCCTTGAAGTTGAAGAACTGCTTGAGGGTTTGCAGATGCTGGTATGCCTTCTGCCCCCACTGGCCGAGTCCGATGAGCAGCACGTCTTTCTGGACGTGGCGCTCCTCCACGGTGAAGGCGTGGAGGCGGGC
>JBOGUE010000114.1:0-13429 GCA_050695955.1 Thermomicrobiales bacterium
GCGCCGGCGCGCACCAGGGTGCGCCGGCTGAGCCGCGTGTCAGGTCCTGAGGCGCCATCCGTGGCTGGTGGGACACATTCGCGACGGTCCATGGCCTCACGCTCCTTGCTATGTCCTTCTCTCCGACCGAAGAGTTGAGCGGTGCCACAGGTGTACACCACGGATTGCGACATGGCAAGCGCGTGTCGTCTTCCAATGCCTGGTACTTGACAAGACCAAGTCTGATTGCTTTGCGATACATTTCCGGCATGGAACGTGCTGGTATCGCTGGGGTTTCTTTGGTTCCTGGGTCGGCAACTTGGCAACAAGGAGGGACGATCATGGGCGCTGTTGCTGTCTGCTCTCGCGCGCGAAAACGGTTGGTTGCGATACTGGGCGCCATCGTTGTGCTCGCCGTGGTGGTCGCCTCGTCGGGGGTTGCCGTGGCGACAGCCACCGCGCAGACTGCATCGCCCCAGGCAGGGGCGACACCGGCCGCCACGCCGGGCATCGTGAAGGAGCCGTACGGAACCGTGGATGGTGAAGCAGTCGATCGGTACACGCTGACGAATGCCGCCGGGATGGAGGTCGTGATCCTGACCTACGGCGGGATTGTGCAGTCGATCACCGTGCCCGATCGGGACGGAACTATGGCCAACGTCGCGCTCGGGTTCGACAACCTGGACGACTACATCAGTCGCAACCCGTACTTCGGCTGCATTACCGGCCGCTATGCAAACCGAATCGCTCTTGGGACGTTCACGCTCGAGGGCGAGACGTACCAACTGGCGATCAACAACGACCCGAACACGCTGCACGGCGGCGACAAGGGTTTCGATAAGTACGTCTGGGCGGCGGAGGAGGTGACCGGTGCCGACGGCATGGGCCTCAAGCTCAGCCGGACCAGCCCGGACGGCGAGGAGGGCTACCCCGGCACGCTGACCGTCGAGGTGACGTACACGCTGACAGAGGCCAACGAGCTGCGGATCGACTACCACGCCACGACCGACGCGGCGACGGTGGTCAACCTGACCAACCATTCCTACTTCAACTTGGCCGGGGAGGGCGCGGGGAGCATCTTCGACCACGAGCTGCAGCTCTTCGCGGCGAATTACACGCCGGTCGACGAGACCTTGATCCCGACTGGCGAGATCGCCCCGGTGGCCGGGACGCCGTTCGACTTCACCCAGCCGGCGGCGATCGGAGAGCGCAGCCGGGACGGCAGCAACGAGCAGATCGTGATCGGGCGCGGGTATGACCACAACTTCGTGCTTGACCGCGCCAGCCCGGACGACGCCTCCCTGATGGTGGCGGCGCGGGTCCACGATCCGGCGAGCGGGCGCGTGATGGAGGTCTCGACCACCGAGCCGGGGATTCAGTTCTACTCGGGGAACTTCCTCGACGCGACGCTGGTCGGGCCGAGCGGCAAGACCTACCGGCAGGGCGACGGCTTCGCCTTAGAAACTCAGCACTTCCCGGATTCGCCGAATCAACCGGACTTCCCCACGACCGTGCTGCAACCGGGCGAGGAGTACACCACGACGACGGTGTACGCGTTTTCGGTGGAGTAGGGCGGCGAGGCGGAAGGCGGCGAAGCGGAGGACTGACGGACCGGGGATAAACGCCCGGGTGCGGGCTGACGCGGGTCGGCGAGCGGGTTGCCTGGGACCGAGTGGACACGATACCTCGACGAGACTGGTGACCGCCACCACGTCGGCTCGGGCGCCGTCAACGACTACCCACGGGATGTCGCGGGCGCGGAGTTCACGGCGAAGGATTTCCGCACCTGGGCGGGCACGCTGCTGGCCTGCCGGGCCTTGCTTGATTGCGAGCCGCCGTCGACAAAGACCGAGGCGGAGAGACTGATCGTCGGAGCGGTCGACAAGGTCGCGGCGCATCTGGGCAACACGCGCGCCGTCTGCCGCCGCTGCTACATCCACCCCGCCGTGATCGACGCCTTCCTCGCAGACCAGCTTGTCGCCGCTGTTGCGTCCAACGAGGACGAGTCCGACGGGAACGGACCCGAGTTGAGCGAGCGCAAACGGGAGTTGCTGTCCTTCTTGGAAAAGGCGGTCAAGGCATCCCATTGACGGCGGCGGGTGCGGCCATCACTATGGCGGCAACGAGTCACACGTAGGGAGATCGCATCGCCGCTGGATGTCGGAATGGCCGCCGCGCTGCCTGCCGATCGCACAACGATGCTGCCCAAACCGCTAACGACGCTGGTCGGCCGGGGGCGGGAAGTGGCGGCGGTGTGCGAGTTACTGCGCCGCCCAGAGACGCGGCTGCTAACGCTGACCGGACCGGGCGGCGTCGGCAAGACCCGGCTGGCGCTGGCAACCGCCGCGGTGCTTGAGCCGGACCTGGACGACGGCGTGCGATTCGTACCGCTCGCCGCGGCTGGCGACGCCGCGCTGGTGGTGGCCGCGATCGCCCAGGCGGTTGCGCTGCCAGAGGTCGGCGATGCCCCGCTGGACCGACGTCTGGAGCGACTGCTGCGCGACCGTGATCTGCTCCTGGTGCTGGACAGCATCGAGCGGGCAGCGGACGCGATGTCCGCTGTCGTGGGGCTGCTGTCGGCATGCCCGCGCTTGAAGATTTTGGTGACCAGCCGGGTTGTCTTGCGCGTGCAGGGGGAGCAGGAGTATCCGGTGCCACCGCTCTCGCTGTCGGCCAGAGATCGTGACGAGCAGGGGGAGGCGGTTGCCCTCTTCGTGCAACGGGCGCGGGCTGTGAGGTCCAGCTTCCAGATGACCGGCGAGAACGCCGAAGCAGTGGCCGAGGTTTGCCGCCGTCTCGACGGCCTGCCGCTGGCCATCGAGCTCGCCGCCGCGCGGAGCAAGGTCCTCTCGCCGCACGCGATTCTGGCACGCTTGACTAGTCGCCTCACGCTGCTCACCGGCGGCGCCCGCGACCAACCGGCTCGCCTGCAAACGATGCGTGACGCCATCGCCTGGAGCCACGACCTGCTGTCCGCAGACGAGCGGGCGCTCTTCCGCCGCGTGGCGGTCTTCAGCGGCGGCTTCACGCTGGGCGCGGCCGAGGCCGTGATAAGTGCCCAGTGCCGAGTGCCCCGTGCCCAGCCTCAAGCCGAGACAGCCCCTGACCAGGCAGGCAGCGTCGGATTGGAGCAACAGCCCGCGCCAACCGACTGGGCACTCGGCACTGGGCACTCGCTCCTGGATGGCCTCGCATCGCTGGTCGACAAGAGTTTAGTGCGGGAGGAGGGCGGGGAGGAAGGGGAGCCCCGGTTCGGGTTGTTGGAGACGATCCGGGAGTTCGGGTTGGAGCGTCTGGCGACGAGCGACGAGGAAACGGAGGCGCGGCGGCGGCACGCGGGGTGGTGTCTGGCCTTGGCGGAAGCGGCGGAGGCCGGGTTCCTGGGGCCGGATCAGGTGGCATGGCTGGACCGGCTGGAACAGGAGCACGACAACCTGCGGGCCGCGCTCGGTTGGCTCCTCGATGCGGGCGAGGCGGAAACGGCCCTGCGGCTGGCCTCGGCGCTCTGGTGCCTCTGGCGCGTGCGTAGCCATCTCAGCGAGGGGCGCGACTGGTTGGAACGGGCGCTGGTGATCGGCGACGCCGCGCCGCCGCTGGTGCGGGCAAAGGCGCTCGACTGGGCCGGCGACCTGGCCTGGGTGCAGCGCGACTTCGACCGCGCGCAACAGCAACACGACGAAAGTTTGGCGATCTGCAATGCGCACGGGGATCGCGCCGGCAGCGCGCGGGCGCTCTATGCGCTCGGCGACGTCGCGCTGCGGCGAAACCAACTCGACGAGGCGACCTCGCGGTATTTGGAGGCGCTGTCGCTCTACCGCGATATCAACGCGTCCATTTGGATCGCGGCGGCGCTGACGAGTCTGGGATTCGTTGCCCGGCTGGGCGGAGACGACGAGACGGCCACGGAGCGGTTGGAAGAAGCGCGCTCCTCCTACCGGGCAGCGCGGTTCGGCTGGGGTTTGGCCTGGGCCGTGAATGGGCTGGCCGACCTCAAGCGGGAACAGGGCGACGTCACGCGGGCGCTGCCGCTCTACCGCGAGAGTCTCTCCTTGCGTCAGCAGCACCGCGACCGGAAGGGGTTGGCGGATTCGCTGAACGGATTGGCCCTGATCGCGGCGGCGTCCAGGCAATTCGAGATCGCCGTCAAGTTGTGCGGGACCGTCGAGGGGCTCTACGAGGCGATCGCGATCCCCCTGCCGCGGGACAAGGGCGAACGAATGGCGGCGGTTGCCTTAGCGCGGGACGCGCTGGGCGAGGAGGCGGCCGCCGAGGCATGGCGGGTAGGCCATGCGCTCACGATCGAGGCCGCCGTCGCCCTCGCCGCCGAGGTGGACGCGACCGCGCGGCGACAGACGACGCCGGTGGTCGACCAGACGGGAGCCGGGCTGACGCCGCGCGAGATCGACGTCCTGCGGCTAGTCATCCAGGGGCTCGCTAACCGCGAAGTAGCGGAGGCGCTCTTTATCAGCGAACGCACGGTCGGCACCCACGTCGCTAACGTCTACCAGAAGCTTGGCCTCCACAGCCGCGCCCAGTTGACGGCTTACGCGCACCGGCAGGGGTTGGCGTAGCCGTTAGGCGTTGGGCGTTAGGCAATTGGGGTCAACCGATCAACTCGCGGGCGATGTGGGCGATTTGGTGGCCGAGTTTTTCGTGTTCGGGGGCTTCGAAGTGGATGCCGTCGAGGTCGGAGGAGATGATGACGTCGGCGGCGTTGAGGAAGGCGACGCCGGAGTACCAACTCGCATACTCCTGATAGTGGCGGGCGAAGTCGTGGGACTTTGCCTGGGAGCCGGCGAACATGTCGTCGAAGGCGGTGAGCTTGGCGACCGGGGGCGGGGCGATGAGAAGGACCTTGGGGGCCGCTCCTTCCGGGCCGAAGGGGGTGAGGCGGGCGAGGTTGGCGAGATTGGCGGCGCTCTCGGCGATGTCGGACGCGCTCCGATTGAAGCGAGTCTTGAGGTCGTTGGTGCCGAGCATGATCGTGACTAGATCGAACGGGTGGTGCGATTCGAGGCAAGGGGGCAGGTAGTCGAGGCCGTTGCGGTGCGGTTGGAGGGGGTCATCGACGTTGGTTGAGCGGCCGTTCAGCCCTTCCTCGATCACGCGGTAGCCGGGGCCGAGTTCCCGTTGGAGGACGCCGGTCCAACGGGTATCAGGGGCGAACCGGAGTTGGGTCGCCGGGTCGTAGCCCCAGGTGTTCGAATCGCCGAAGCAGACGATGGATTTCACGCGTTGCGCTCCTTTGCAGGGCTGCCACGCCCGACGCGGGGGTGACGGACGCGGGGTTGAAAACCCCGCGCTCAACCTACCTACCTACAGAAGCCCTTCCAGGGCTGAGAACGGGGCAGTCCCATTGCAACCGCCAGCAGTATCTATGCTAACGAGCCTCCGGTCACCCTTCTTGCGTGCGCCGCTGATGGAACCTATGCTGTGATGGGATCGACGGGATGCCATCGGTCCGTATTGGAGCGACGATGATGAGGTGCGCCAATCCGCCGGGCGCGAGTTTGGTCGGCGATTCCGGCTGGAACTACATCGATATGGGCGATTCCCCGCTGTCCTGAGACGTTTGCGCGGGTGGACAGCGGGAGGATAGGCGCCCAATGAGCGACCTCCTCCCGGTTTTTTCGGGGGTAGCTTGCTCATGGTTTATCGTAGATGGGTACGCTTTGGTGGTCTATGGCGGCATGTCGACTTCCGGCGTTTTTGGGCCGCCGAAACAGTTTCGCAATTCGGGTCCCAGGTCACGCTCCTTGCCTTGCCGCTGATGGCGGCGATCAGCCTCGATGCCTCGCCCTTCGAAATGGGCCTGCTCACGGCGATGGGGACGCTGCCGTTCCTCCTCGTCGGACTGTTCGTCGGGGTTTGGGTGGACCGGATGCGGCGGCGACCGATCATGGTCGTCACCGATATCGGCCGGGCGGCGGTGCTGCTCGCGATCCCGGTCGTGGCCTGGCTCGACCGGATGAACATGGGCGTGCTCTACGCTGTCTCCTTCCTGGTCGGAGTGCAGACGGTCTTCTTCGACGTCGCCTACGCCTCGTACGTGCCGTCACTGGTGCGGCGGGAGCGACTGGTCGAGGCGAATAGCAAGTTGCAGGCATCGGCATCGGTGGCGCAAGTGGCCGGGCCAGGGCTGGGCGGCGTGCTGGTCGGGTTGATCACCGCGCCGGTCGCCATCCTGCTCGACGCCTGCTCGTTCCTGCTCTCGGCGGTCTTTCTGCGGCGAATCGAGGCAGAGGAAGTCGCGCCGGAGCGACCCGCGGCGCGACAGCCGATGCTGCGGCAGATCCGCGAAGGATTGTCGGTCGTTAGCTCGGACCGGGTGCTGCGGGCGCTGGTGGGGACGAGCGCGGTCAACACCTTCGCGGGGTACGTCTTCCTCTCGGTCTACATCCTTTTCATGTCGCGCGATCTGGATCTGGGCGCGACGGCGATCGGCGTGGTGCTGGCGACCGGCGGCGCCGGCGCATTCATCGGGGCGATGCTGGCAGGGCCGGCGGCGCGGCGCTTCGGGCAGGGGCCGGCACTGATCCTCGGCCAATTCCTCTTCGGCGCGACCGGACTGACGGTGCCGCTGGCAATCCTGGTCCCGAGTGTGGCGTTGCCACTGATCATCGCGGCGGAGTTCCTGCAATGGCTGTCGCTGCTGATCTACATCGTGAATGCCGTGAGCGTGCGGCAGACAATCACGCCCGACCGCCTGTTGGGGCGGGTGAACGCGACGGCCCGGTTTGTCGCCACCGGGGCGCAGCCGCTCGGCTCGCTGACCGGCGGGGTGCTGGGCGGGCTGATCGGCGTGCCGATGACGCTGGTGGTGGGGGAACTGGGGATGTTCGTCGCGGTCGCCTGGTTGCTTTGGTCGCCAGTGCGGGCGATCCGGCGGGCGGTAGCGGCGGAGGAGCCGGAAATCGCGGCGGATGGGTTCGAGCGGGGATCGATGGTGGAGGTCGGGGCATGACGGCTGGGGTCTGATAATGTTATGGGAGTGTTGGTCGTTGCGACCGTTGCGGTCATCGGGCGCCGCCCGGCATTGAAATACCGGGCTCATTCCCGGAAGTCGGATCAATCCGACTGCCTTCGGACCGCGTGGGCCAATCAAATGAGCGAACGCTTCCGTCGCGCTCCCGCCAACCTAGCGCACATGTCCGACCCATTTTCGTTGAGGGGGAAATGACGACGACGCAACGCGACGGGTACGTCGGGCAGTCGGTTCGGCGGTTGGGGGACGAGCGGTTGCTGCGCGGGGCGGGGCTGTTCGTGGACGACGTGCGGATGCCGGGCACGCTCCACGTTGCGATTGCCCGCGGTCCGATGGCGCACGCGGTGATCCGGTCGATCGACGCCGCGGCGGCGGCGCGATTGCCGGGCGTCGCCGGGGTCTTCACCGGGGAGGACGTTGCGGGTTGGGTGGAGCCGGTGGGCAGCGGGGCGGATTTGCTGCCGGGGCGTGAGTTGCGGCGGTATCCGCTGGCGGTCGAGCGGGTGCGGTTTGTCGGGGATGCGGTGGCGGTGGTCGTGGCGGACGATCCCGCGATTGCGCGCGACGCCGCGGATCTGATCGAGGTCGACTACGACGAGTTACCGGTCGTGATCGGCGCCGAGGCGGCGCTGGCCGAAGACGCGCCGCTGGTCTATCCCGCATGGGGGAGCAACCTCGCTTTTCGCTGGCAGGTCGAAGCGGGCAACGTCGAGGATGCCTTCGCAAGGGCTAATCGGGTCGTTTCGATCCGGGTGGTCAACCAGCGGGTCTATGCCGCCTTCCTCGAACCGCGGTGCGTGCTCGCCAACCCGGAGCCGAGCGGGGATCTGACTGTTTGGGCCTCGACGCAGGGTCCACATGGATTGCGGACGGCGATTGCCGGGTGCTTGCGCTTTCCCGAGCACCGGTTGCGGGTGATCGCGCCGGACGTGGGCGGGGCGTTCGGCAGCAAGGGCGGGGTGTATCCCGAATACCTGCTGATTCCAGCGCTGGCGCAACGGCTGGGACGCCCGGTCACGTGGATCGAGAGCCGGACGGAGAGCCTGCTGGCGACGAGCCACGGCCGCGATCAGGTGCAGCGGCTGCGGGCAGCCGTCGCGGCGGACGGTGAGATCTTGGGGGTGGAGGTCGAGATCGTCGCCAACCTGGGGGCGTACAACGCGGCGATGACCGGACGGATGACCGGGTTGATGTCGGCCGGGCCGTACCGCTTCCGCACCCTGCGGACGACGGTGCTGGGGGCGATGACGAACGTGACGCCGCTCGGCTCCTACCGCGGCGCGGGGCGTCCGGAAGGGGCATACATGCTGGAGCGGCTGGTCGACGCGGTGGCGCGGGAGATGGATCTCGACCCGGCCGCGGTCCGTCGCCGCAACTTCATCCCGCCCGAGGATTTCCCGTATCAATCGCCAACCGGCGCGGTCTATGACAGCGGCGACTATGACAAGGCGTTGACGGAGGCGCTGCGACGGCTGGACTACGACGCCTTCCGGGCGGAACAGGCGGAAGCGCGGCGGGGCGGGCGATTGGTCGGCGTCGGGATCGGCGTCTACTGCGAATACGCGGGGCCTGGGTGGGACACGGCGACCGTGCGGGTCAGTCCGAGCGGGGCGGTGACCGTGACGACGGGGACTTCGCCGCACGGGCAGGGGCAGGAGACGAGTCTGGCGCAGGTCGTGGCCGATCAGCTAGGTGTGCAGCTAGGCGACGTGGCGGTGCGGTCCGGCGACACCGCGCTGACGCCGCAGGGGTTGGGCACCTTCGGCAGTCGGGGGACGTCGGTCGGCGGTTCGGCGATCCTGCTGGCGGCGCAAGAGGTTCACAAGAAGGCACGGCGGATCGCCGCGCACCTGCTGGAGGCGGCGGACGAAGACATCGTCTTCGGACGCGGCCGGGTCGAGGTACGGGGCGTGCCGGACCGAGGCATTGCGTTTGCCGACGTCGCCCGCGCCGCGCACGCCTTCAACGGCCCGCCCGGTGGCGAGGAGCCAGGATTGGAGGCGACGCGGACCTTTCTGCCGCCGGGCCGGACGACCCCCTTCGGCGTCCATTTGGCGGTGGCCGCGGTGGACCGCGAGACAGGCGAGGTGACGCTGCAACGCTATGTGGCGGTCGACGACTGCGGCCCGCTGATCAACCCGCAACTGGTGGAGGGACAAGTGGTCGGCGGGCTGGCGCAGGGCGTGGGCCAGGCACTGTACGAGGCGATTGTCTTCGACGAGGCAGGACAGCCGTTGACCGGCTCATTCCTCGACTACGCCGCGCCGCGGGCGATGCAGCTCCCGGCCTTCGAGACCGTCCACACGGTGACGCCAAGCCCGTTCAACCCGCTCGGCGTCAAGGGCGTCGGAGAAGCTGGGACGACCGGGGCGCCGCCGGCGGTGGTCAACGCGGTGCTGGACGCGCTGGCGCCGCTCGGCGTGCGGCATCTGGACATGCCGCTGACGCCGGAGCGGGTGTGGCGGGCGATGAACGAGGCGTTAGGCGTTAGGCGTTAGGAGAACAGCCCCCTCCCCCAGCCGCCACCCAGAGGGTACCCGGCCCGAAACGCGAGGGAGGGGAGCACGGGCCGTGTTTAAGGGTGCCGTCCTCCCCCTTTCCCCGAGCGCGAGGGAAAGGGGGCCAACGCTGCCGCCCTACGCCACTCTTCGTTGTCGCATTGCGAACACGAGCAGCGCGGATGCGGCGGCGCCGAGCGCAAGCAGGAACGATGACGAGTCGCCGAGGGTCGTTGTGCCGGCGCCGGTGGTGGGCATTTGCACCGGTGCGGCGCCGTCGTCCGCGCCGTCGTCGGTGCCATCGTCGGTGCCATCGCCATCGCCGGCGGCGGTGACGATGACGCTGCCGGCCATGCCGGAGTGGATCGTGCACACGTAGTCGTAGGTGCCCGGCGTGTCGAATGTCAAGCTGTAGGTGCCGCCGGAATCAACGGTACCGGAGTCAAAGCCGTCCCCGGTGACGGTGTGCGCGACGGCGCCGTTGTTCGTCCAGACGACCGTCGTTCCGGCCGTGACCGTGATTGATCCTGGATCAAACGCATTATCGATGATCGAGACCGAGACGGTTCCCTGGGCGCGGGCCGGCGCCACACCGGAGATGAGCACCAGGGCCACGGCCATGGTCAGTGCCGTCACGAGCGATAGCATCGCCCGTGGGGTACGCAGTCGGGTCATCGCTTCCCCCCTTCAGATCGTCTCTTCGACTGTGTCGCGTATCCCTCCGCGGGCAAGCACCGCCCCGGGAACGGCGGCCCGTGCCGATACTACGCGGAACCTGGGTGGTTGGATGGGCCGATCGGGATTCCGGGATTCGTCGCCGGTTGACTTTCACCGGACGCCTGCCTATACTCCGTCAACTTCTGCAACGGTGTTTCACACCATGAAACTCAGTGGGTTTCACGATTCCTTGGATCAGACCCCGTGTGGCGCGGGGGTGGATGGCGACGGTCGCGCATGGCACGATCGCAGCACCGAGGAGGCGACGATGGATCAGCACGAAGTCCTGGCGATCCTGACGGCGAAGTTGCGAAGCGGGGTGATCACGCGGCGGCAGTTTTTGCAGGCGGCTTCGTTTTTCGGTCTGGGGGCAGCCGCCGTCCCGATGGGCACGGCAGCGGCGCCGGGCTCACGCACACGCGGCCCGCGATCGATGGCCCAGCAAGAGGGCGCGGTGCGGTTCCTGGTGGCCGAGGCGTTTTGGGCCAATTGGCATCCCTATCTCCACACGGCGCAGATCCAGCGACGGATCGAGCAGCAAATCTTCGACCCGCTGGTCCGCAACGAGACGACCGATTTCTCCACCTTCTCACCCGGATTGGCCGAGAGCTGGGAACCCGTCGACGAGCTCACCTGGCAATTCACGCTGCGGCAAGGGGTGACCTTCCACAACGGTCAGCCGTTCACCGGCGCCGACGTCAAGGCGTCGGTCGAGCTGGCCTCCGGCGCCACCGCTGAGGAGGTCAGCACCGCCTCCGTCCTGGTGCCGACGACGGTCGAGGTGGTAGACGATTTCACGATCCGCCTCACGACCGCGACACCGTTTGCGCCCTTGTTGATCCAACTGGCGACGCTGCCCATCCTCTCCGCCGACGACATCAAGCCGAGCGCGGACGCGGCGACGCCCTCGGCCGGGATCGAGGCGTTGAAGGCGGCGCCCAACGGCACCGGACCGTTCCGGTTGGCGACCGACGAGGGCGACGTCAAAACGATGGAGGCGAACGCCGGCTACTGGGGCGGGGCGCCGCAAATCCAGACGTTGATCTGGGAGTACATTCAGGACAGCCAGACGCGGCTGAATGCGCTGCTGGCCGGTCAGGCCCAGGCGATCGACCGCGTGCCGCCTGAGCATATTCCAACGCTCGAGGGATCGGACGAGATCGCCCTCATCTCCACCACCGGGTTCGAGAACGTCAATCTCTGGATACGGCAGGACGCCCCGCCGCCGTGGGACAACCCGAAACTGCGCGAGGCCGTCGCCTGGTCGATCGACCGCGAAGCGCTGGTGAACAGTCTGGTCCTCGGCGCGAGCGAGGTTTCCACCACGCACATCCCCAACCATGCGCTCTACGCGGCGCCGCAGGAGCCCGTCTACACCTTCGATCCGGAGCGGGCGCAGGCGGCGCTGGCCGAAGCCGGGCTGGACGCCTTCCCGGAGGTGCCGCTGTGGGGCGTGACCGGCTTCCTGCCGCGCGGCCAGCAAGTGGCCGAGGCGATCGCCGACAGCCTGCAGCAGGTCGGCTTCACGGTGAGCTTGCAGGTCACCGACGTGGCCGCGATCATCGACGCGCTCTTCAGCGAGGACAAGCCGGGGCTGATGTTCCACCTGAGCTGGAGCAGCAACGGCGATCCGCACGCGGCGCTGGCGACGCTCTACCACTCGCCTGGCGCTTGGTCCGGCGCCCACGACCCGACGATCGACGAATTGATCGACACCGGCGCCGCAACCACCGATCCGGACGCGCGGGCGCAGGTCTACGCCGAGCTACAGGGATACCTCTGGCAAAACCTGCCGCACATCCCGCTCTACAACAGCGACTTCACCATCGCGCACCAGACGGCGCTGACCGGCGTCACTGCCCTGCCGAACTTCATGACGTTCTTCGACAAGGCAAGCCTGGGGGCATAGGCATAGGCGTTAGGCGTTAGGAGCTACGTCGTTCCCCTAACGCCTAACGCCTAACGCCTCGTCATGACTTTACCGACCCGGCGACGCCTTCGATAAAGTAGCGCTGCAAGAAGATGAAGAGCAAGATGACGGGAATCAGGGAAATGGTCGCCGCCGCGGCGAGACCGGACCAGTCGGTCGAGTGCTCGCCGCGGAAGGCGAGCATGCCGACGGAGAGGGTGCGTAGTTCCGGGCGGCTGAAGGTGAAGACCAATGGGGTGAAGAAGTTATTCCAGGCGAAGAGAAAGGTCAAGATTGAGACGGTCGCGGTGACTGGTCCAGCCAGCGGGAGCATCACGGTGCGGAAGACTTCCAGGAAGCTGGCGCCGTCGAGCACGGCCGCCTCTTCAAGCTCACGCGGAATACGGCTGAAGTAGCCGGCGTAGAGGAGAACGGCGGCAACCTGTCCACCGCCGCTGAGGGCGAGGATGACGCCCTGCAAGGAGTTGAGCAGGCCGAGGCGATTACTGAGCTCGACGATCGGGATGATGGTGTAGCCGGCGGGAACGAAGATCGTGCCAACGAGGATCACGATGACGAGACGCTTGCCGATGAAGTCGTGGCGAGCCAGGACGTAGCCGGCGAGGGCGCAGCGGATGACGACGACGACGACCGTGCCGGCGGTGACGATGGCGCTGTTGAGCATGTACCGGCCGAACCCGGCGTCGTCCCAGGCACGCGTGTAATTCCCCCATTGCCAATCGGCCGGGATCAGGCTGAGGCCGCTGGTGAAGATCTCTAGGGAATCCTTGAGGGAGGCCGAGAGGAGCCAGAGGAAGGGGTATACCCAGAGCAGGCACATGGCGGCGAGGACGACGACTTGCGCCAGCAAGCTCCACTCCGGGTGGCGCCGTGCGGGAACGGTCCGGCTCATGGGGTCCTCCGGGCAGCGCGGGCGTAGCGCAGGGCGAGCAGTTGCGCGACCGCCACGACGAGGGTAGCGAGGCCGAAGGCGACCGCGGCAGCCGAGGCGTAGCCGAGCCGGGGGATGGTGGCCGCGAACGCCTGCCGGTAGACGAAGATGTCGATCACCTCGGTCGAGAAGAAGGGTCCGCCGTTGGTCATCGTCAGCATGAGATCGAAGATTTGGAGGGTGTCGATGAAGGTCAACGTGAAGATGATGACGGCGAAGGGTTTCAGGAGCGGCAGGGTGATGTCGCGGAAGATGCGGGCGGCGTTCGCGCCGTCGACGCGGGCTGCCTCGTACAGATCGAGATTGATCGTCTGCAACGCGGCCAGCCAGTAGACCAGGGTGACGCCAAACCATTTCCAGATGTGGACACCCATGACGGAGTAGAGGGC
>JBOGUE010000115.1:0-2862 GCA_050695955.1 Thermomicrobiales bacterium
CGCGAGCAACTCCTCGACACCGAGGACGCCGTCGCCGCCGTCGTCGCCCAAAGCATCACCCGCACCCTCACCGAGAACCAAACGGTGCTCGACGGTCTCGCGACGTCTGAACCGATCCGCGACATGGAAGCCACGTTGGCACAGGATCGGCTCAACCAGTTCATCCGGTACCGTCCAACTGTGCTCGGGGCGTTCTTGGTCGATGCCGAGAACGGGATTGTTACCTTTGGCGGTAGCGTCGATCCCCAGACAGTGAGTGGCTATTACACCGACGCGCTCAACGTTGCACTCGTCGATGGACAACCCGGTGTCTCCGACAAGATGCCGGTGCCCGATTCGGAGACGGGCGCTGAGGTCATTGCCCTGATCGTCCCGGTCGTGCCGGAAGACGAAAAGACGGGAGAAGGTGGGCCAATTGGAGCCGTTGGCGCGTTCCTCTCGGTCGAACAGCTGGGGTCGAGTGTGACGCCTGCCTTCCAGTTTGCCGCCAGTAACACCACCATCGCCGTTATCTCCGAGGAAGGTGATCTCGTCGTCGCCCAGCGCCGGAACGAGACGGAGGCCCAAATCCTCGCCCAGGACCTGGCCGAGCCGATTGAGCTCGCCGTCGCCGGCGACCGTGGGCGGCAATCCTACGACGATCCGAACGGCTCCGAGCGCCTGGCCGTCTTCGCCCCGATTGACTTCGAGCCGGCCAAATGGGCGGTGGTCGTCACCAGCCCCTCGCCGACGACCTACGGGCCGAACCAGAGCCTGCTCGAACGCGGACTGATCGCCCTGGTTGCCGCCGTCGTCCTGACCCTCGTGCTCGCCGTCATCTTCGGCGAGTTGACCGCCCGCCCCCTGCGCCAACTCACCGGTCAGGCGTCCGCCATCTCCGGCGGCGACCTCGACCAACCGATGCAGACCGTCGGCCGGGGCGAGATCGCGACCCTCAGCACGGCGTTCCGCGACATGGCCGGCCGCCTAACGACCCAGGTGCGCGACCTCGAGGGAGCGCGATCCGAAGTCGAGGTCCAGGCCGAGCGCCTGCGCGACCTGCTGCGCCGCACCGTCCGCCTCCAGGAGGACGAGCGCCGCCGTATCGCCTCCGAGATCCACGATGCCGTCTCACCCCTGATCACCGGTGCCCTCTACCAGGCGCGGGCAATCCGCCTGTCTGGCGGGGGGAACGGCCATCACGGCCATCCCGGCGCCTCTGACGATGGCTCCACTAATGGCGTAGGACCGCGGGAGGAAGCGCTTGGGGAGGTGACCGAACTCCTCGAGCGGGCGATGGCCGAGCTGCACGACGTCGTCTTCGCCCTCCGCCCGCCCGACCTCGACGACCTCGGTGTCGTCGCCGCCATCGAGCGCTACGTCGGCCAAATCGTGCGCAATGGTCTACCCTGCCACCTGGATGTGGTCGGCGAGGAACGCCGGCTCTCACCCGAAGCGCGGCTGGCGATCTACCGCATCGTCCAGGAGGCGCTCCACAATTCGCTGCGCCACGCCGACGCCGACGAGGCGGTCGTTCGCATGGAGTGGACAGATAACCTGCTGCGCGTCACTATTCGCGATAATGGCTCCGGCTTCGACCTGGAACAGGCGGCACGCCCCACCGCGCTCGGCCTCCTGAGCATGCGCGAGCGGGCGGCGGCCATCGGCGCCTCCCTGGAGATCGCCTCGCGGCCCGGCGGCGGCACTGCTGTTATGATTGAGCGACGACTCGACAGCGACCTCGACCTGCGGCCGGTGGTCGAGGCGGAGATCGAAGCGATGGCGCCGCAAGCGGACGACGTGTCCGCATCCGAGCAGCCTGAACGCGCGGTGCGTGCGGTCGAGCCGGTAGAAGTGAGAAGTCCGTGATATCGGTACTGCTCGTCGACGACCACCCGGTTGTCGTCGAGGGGTTGCGCAAAGTCCTGGCGACGGCCGGTGACATCGACGTCACCGGCGAGGCCCACGACGCCGCCACCGCGTTGGAGCAGGCGCGCGCCCTCAAACCGGACGTTATCCTGCTTGATCTGCGGATGCCGGGCGCCAGCGGCGTCCAGGCCACCCGCCGTCTGCGCGAGCAAGGCGTGCGCTCGGCCGTCATCATTCTCACCTCCTACGGCGACCAGGCCTATGTCCGCCAGGCGCTGGAGGCCGGCGCCGACGGCTATCTCCTCAAGAGCACCCCTCCGGAGCAACTGATCGCCGCCATCCGCAGCGGCACCCGCGGTCGCCGCCAGCTCAGCCCGGAACTCCTCGACGGCGTGCTGGAAGACTTCGGCGGATTGGCGCGGGAACAGACGCGCCGCGACGCTGACCTCTCCCCCGAGGACCTGGAGATCCTGCGCCGAGCCGGCGAAGGCTCGACGAACCGCGAGATCGGCGTGGCCATGGGCCGCAGCGAGATCGCGATCAAGAAACGCCTCCAGGTCATCTTCTCCAAACTGGGCGCCGTCGACCGCGCCCACGCCGTCGCCGAATCGATCCGCCGCGGCCTCATCTAAGGCGTTCGGCGTTCGGCGTTAGGGGAGACGACGACGTACTCCTGACGCCTGACGCCTGACGCCTGACGCCTGACGCCTGTCGCCTCGGCTACCCGAACGAATGGTACCCTTCGCGGTATCCAATCGGGGCATGCCGGGAAGGCGCCGGGCGCGTAGGATCGAATTACGGTCGAATGGCGCCGCCAGGCCCATTCGGCGGGGGCTCATCGATGAGGCAGCTGCTTCACCAGGAGCCGCGACGCCCATGGCGCCAGCCACGCCGTCGGGCGGTATCCCTTCCCTTCCTTGAGGCGTTGGCCGCGCGGAACCAGCCACCCGCGCGGCCTCACCTTTTAACGAGCCGTCAGCCGTCAGCTTTTCGTTGCGGTTCGCCCCAATGGGT
>JBOGUE010000116.1:0-3948 GCA_050695955.1 Thermomicrobiales bacterium
GTCGGCACCCCGCCCAACGGCGACGGCTCCTCCAACCTCGACGCCGTCTGGACCGTCGCCCGCACCATCGGCCAATACCTGCGCGAGCCGAAGGTCGTCGTCACCAAGTCGACCGTGCCGGTCGGCACGACGGAGCAGGTGCGCGCCGCCATCGAAACCGAACTCGCGGCCCGCGGCGTCACCGTGCCGTTCGAAATCGTCAACAACCCCGAATTCCTCAAAGAGGGGGCGGCGATCGACGACTTCACCAAGCCGGACCGGATCGTGGTCGGCGCCGAGAGCCAGGCGGCGATCGAGCAGATGCGCGAGCTTTACGCGCCCTTCAACCGCAACCACGGCCGGTTGCTGGTGATGGACGTCCGCTCTTCCGAGTTCACTAAATACGCCGCGAACGCGATGCTGGCGACCAAGGTCTCGTTCATGAACGAGCTGGCCAATATCGCCGAGCGCGTCGGGGTCGACATCGAGCACGTCCGCATCGGCATCGGCTCCGATCCCCGCATCGGCTACGCCTACATCTACCCCGGCGCCGGCTACGGCGGCTCCTGCTTCCCGAAGGACATCCGGGCGCTTGAGCGCACGGCGGCGGCGGCCGGCTACGACGCCGAGCTGCTCCGTGCCGTCGAGTCGGTCAACGAGCGCCAAAAGCAGGTCGTGTTCGCCAAGGTGACCCACCACTTCGGCGGCGACCTCACCGGCCGCCGGTTCGCCCTCTGGGGCCTCGCCTTCAAGCCGAACACCGACGACATGCGCGACGCACCCAGCCGCACGCTGATGGAAGCGCTCTGGGACGCGGGCGCAACCGTCCAGGCGTTCGACCCCGAGGCGATGGACGAAGCCCGGCGTCAGTACCCAGCTCAGGTCGAGCGCGGTCAGTTGATCCTCTGCGAGACCGCCGAGGCGGCGCTCTACGAAGCGGACGCCCTCATCATCGTCACCGAGTGGCGCGCGTTCCGCAGCCCCGACTTCATGGCGATCAAGGCGGCGCTGAAGCAGCCGGTAATCTTCGACGGTCGCAACATCTACGACCCAGCCCGCATGACTAAGGAAGGAATCATTCACTACGGCGTCGGCCTTGGCACCGAGCCGGTCGCATCGCCGATCGTGCCGTCCCAGCCGACGGGCGTCGGCATCGCCTGATGGCACGAGTCCTCGTCACCGGTGCGGCGGGGTTCATCGGCTCCTTCGTGAGCCAGCGCCTCCTGGCGCGCGGCGACGAGGTCCTCGGTGTCGACAACCTCTCCCCCTACTACGACGTAACGCTGAAGGCGGACCGCCTGGCCCGTCTCAGCATGCAGCCGGGATTCAAATTCCACCGGCTCGAACTGGCGAATCGGGAAGAGACGGCCGCCTACTTCGCCTCACGCCAACCGGACGCCGTCATCCACCTCGCCGCCCAAGCCGGCGTGCGCTACTCGCTGACGCATCCGGCAGTCTACGTTGACGCCAATCTGGCCGGTTTCGGCAACGTGCTGGAAGGCGCGCGCAAGGCGAAGGTCAAGCACCTCGTCTTCGCTTCGTCCAGCTCGGTCTACGGGGCAAGCGCGACCGTCCCCTTCTCGACCGATGACCGCGCCGACCAACCCGTCAGCTTCTACGCGGCGACCAAACGCGCCAACGAACTGATGGCCTTCGCGTACAGTCACACTCACGGTTTGCCCACGACCGGTCTGCGCTACTTCACCGCCTACGGTCCGTGGGGCCGCCCGGACATGGCCTACTTCGGCTTCACGAAGGCGATCCTGGCCGGAGAACCGATCACGCTCTACGGCGACGGCGACATCACCCGCGACTTCACCTACATCGACGACACCGCCGAGGCAACCGTGCGTATTCTCGACGCGATCCCGTCCGACCCGCCATATCGCATCCTCAACGTCGGCAGCGGCCGGCCCATCGGCTTGCACCGCCTGGTTGAGGTCGTTGAGCACCACATCGGCAAACAGGCCATCGTCAAATCAGCGCCCCTCCCGGTCGCCGACGTGCCAACCACTCACGCCGACGTCACTGAGTTGGAACGAGTCACCGGCTTTCGACCGGCAACGTCAATTGAAGACGGGCTGGCCAATTTCGTCGCGTGGTATCGGGACTACTACCGCGCATAGGATCAGCGTGGTTTCGGCGGCCGAATCAGCAGGTCGATGTCGGTTTCGTGAATCTCGAAGACGTAGCCGCCGACCGTGACGATGGCGGGAGAGCTGATCTCGCCGTGCCGGACCTCGACCTGGACACCGTCGATCTCAAGCATCGTGGAGGGCTGCAAAGCAAAAGGGTGGCGCGGGTTGCGATAAATGTTGCGCGTGCCGCCCGCCTCCTCGACCCCCTGCCAGGCAAGCCGCGTCGCCCGCTCCTCCGTCAGCCGCTCTCCGTCACTCCCCACTGCATACTCCTATTCGATCAACCACCCGGCCGGTCATGCTCCGCCGGTGATGCTAGCATGCCGCCGCTGGAAAGCCCCGTCATTCCGAGCTTCGGAGTCCGTCGAGGAACCAGGCCTCTGATGCGGAACGCCTCCAATGAGAGGCAGATCCTGCGACTTGGACTCCGCGCTCAGGATGACGGAGTGTGGGAGGATCGATGCCACGAATCGTCGGGGTCGGCCGGCCAACGGTCGACCGGCTCATCGCCGTGCCGCACCCGCCAACCTTCGACGCCGGGATGGTCGTTCGCGCGCTGGGCATTGCCGGCGGCGGCCCGGTCGCGACCGCGCTCGTGGCCGCGCGGCAACTCGGTTGGGACACGGCGCTCATTGCCCGGATCGGGGAGGACGAAGCCGGGCAAGAGATCGTGCGCGGGCTGGCCGCCGAAGGCGTCGATTCCGATCTCATCGCCGTCGAATCGTCGTCGCGCAGCGCCACCAGCACGATCCTCGTCGATCCCGCCGGCGCCCGCTCGATCCTCCACGACCCCGGCGCGCACACCGATCCCGAGATCACCCCGGCGATCGAAGCCGCCATCCGCGCCTCGGCCGGCCTCTTGCTCGAACGCCGTACCGCCGCCGCCATGGCCGCCGCCCGCATCGCCCGCGCAGCCGGCATCCCCGTCCTCCTCGACGCCGGCGGCCACGACGCCGACATCCTCGATCTCGCCGCCCTCTGCACCATCGTCATCGCCTCGACCTACCATGCCGAAAAGCGTGGCCTCGCCCCGGAAGCCGCCGCCCGCGAGCTCCACGACCTCGGCGTCGAGATCGCGATCGTCACCCTCGGCGAAGACGGCGCCCTCGCCATCGCCGGCGACCAGGTCCACCATGCCCCGGCCTTCCCGGTCGACGTCGTCGACACCACCGGCGCCGGCGATGTCTACCACGGCGCCTTCTTCGTCGCCTATCTCGAAGGGATGCCGCTCCCATCGGCCATGCGCTTCGCCGCCCTGGCCGCCGCCCTCAAATGCCGGCAACACGGCGGCCGGGCCGGGATTCCGACGAGAGCGGAGTTGGAAGCGGAACTCCACCGCGCTCCCTGATGCTCGAGGCTGTGCAGCCCGGCCCACGACACGGCGCTCCCATGGCCGCGCCCTCCCCGTTCCGATCAGAGCCGAGCGTCGCCGAACCCGATCTCGTTCCCGTCGGGATCGCGGTAGATCCATTTGCGTACGCCGTCCCCGTAGACCTCCCGTGTCGTGGGCTCGAGTCCTCGGTCGGCGATCTGGGCGACCCGGGCGTCGAAGTCGTCGACCATGACCGTCAGCATCGCGTGGCCAGCATGCTCGGGCCGCTGCTCGATGTACAGCCACAGGTGTTCCGCGAGTCCCCACACGGCCTCCGTGTCGGTCGGGAAGAACGAGGGTGGGGAGCCGAGCAGCCGTTCGTACGAGGCCAGCGCCGCCGCGTAGTCTTTGACCGGGATTCCCGCGAAGAGGTCGATTGCCATGCCACCATCCTCCATGACCTCAGCCGATGGCCCCGGCTGAGCATGCGCTCAAACCGAATGTGCTGCATCTATACCT
>JBOGUE010000117.1:0-3723 GCA_050695955.1 Thermomicrobiales bacterium
CCCGGCACACCTTGGGCCGCCGCCCCAACCACCGCCTCAAAAAACCGACCGCCCCGGACCTGAAGTCCGGGGCGGTCGTCATCACGTAGTCGTGAAGTGGCGGGCCCAATCACCGGGAAAGCCGATCGGCGCTTTCAGTCGGCGCCGAGCTTCATCTCCCCGGCCTCCGCCACCGGCAGCACGGTGACGGGGGTGCGCTCTGGGTGCACCTTCCAACAATCGATCACGGCCTCCGTCGCTCCGCAGCGCGCTATGTCGAGCTCGCTTCTCAGCGCCCAACTCAACGAACAGCGGTAGATCGGACGGTTCCCATTGGCCATCAGCGTTGTACGAAGACGCGAAAGCATCGGACACCCATAGCGCCCCGGCTCCGCCGTAGACTCCTCCGCTGCGTCGTGGAGGAGCCGGCGTCGCTCGCGGCTCATGCCGAACACCTTCCCTTATTCGCGTTGCCAGGTCCGCCGCCGGGCGTTGCCGCGCATCCCTGACGCGAAGGACGCCCCTGCCGGCCCGGTCTGACCGGCAAAGTCGTTAAGGGATTATAACCGCTTCCGCTCAATCGGGGCCTTTTCAGCCGCCCCGCAGCGCCGCGACGACCTCCGCCAACGTCTCCGGCCCGCCCACGTTTCCCGGAAAGACGACGTACGGCAGCCCCGGAAAACGCGTCTCCTCGCCCAGTCGCCACACCGGTACTCCCGGCCATACCTGACCGAGCACGACCGCCCGCCGCACCCCCAGCGCCTTGGTGCCGACGTCGCTCGACGTAATCCCACCCTTGCCGACGATGAATCCCGGCCGCCGTTCGATTCCGCGCACTATCTCGACCAACGCCGCCGACACCGACCGGCTGATATCCAATTGGTCGCCCGCCTGCTCGACCCGGCGCGACGTGTACACCACCGGCGTCAGGCCGGCGCCCAACGCATCCTCCGCGGCCGATGTCGCCGCGCGCACGGTGCGCGACCGCGCTGCCTTGCTCCTGAGGAGATCGGGCACGTTGACCTCGACCCCGACGGTGCGCGCCAGTTCCAGGCACCGCGACAATTGCTCCGACGATCGCCGGACGTGCGACCCCACCACGACCAACCCTGCCACGTAGGGCGGCGCGTTTGTGCCTAGCAACTCAGTCCGCGTCAGCAGCGCCCGTTCCGGCAACCCCGCCCGCGCCCGGACAAATGACGCCGCCGTGCGGTAGATGAATCGCTTCCCTGCCGCCTCCGCCCGGATCACACCCAGCGCGACCACGTGCAAATCGGCATAACTCGCCGCATTGACCACGACCGGCAGGCCGCCTTCGACCGCCAGGAGCAAATCCCGCACCAGGTCCGGTCCGCCCTGACGGATCTCCGTCAGCGACAGCGAGCCGACGTCCTTGGCCCGAACCCGCCCGCCAGTCTTCTCCTCGACCCACTCTCGCAAGTTGGAATGGCGATAACCGAAGGTGGCGTCCTGGGCGAACTCGGTCTCCGCCGCCGGCGCCAGCCGATCGCCATCACGCACGTAGTGGACGTCGTCGATCGTACAGCGCCCGCCCTCGAAAAAGGCCGGACAGAGCAGGACCCCGTCGACCCCGCCGAGCGCCCGCGCGATCGCATCCGGCTCGGCCGGAAAATGCCCCCGCAGCGTCGAGTCGCTCCGGCTCGCAATTGCGACGTCTACACCTGTCGCCCGAGACGCCGCAACGAGGTTCCCGACGATCTCCTCGTTCAGCGCCGCCGCCTCGGCCTCCGGCAGGCTCCGCGAATTCGTTAAGACATAAAAAACCGGATGCGTCCGCTGCAACTCCGCCGCCAGGTCTTCGACCTCCCAACGCGCCAGCACGGCCGTGTCATGCACCGTCTGCACGCCGGTCGGGTCATCATCCAGCGCCACCTCCGTGCGCCGCGACCCCATCACCGCCGCCAGCACGTGCGCCTGCATCCGCTCGTCCGGGTATTCGGGTGGCAGCGAGCTATCAGCCATCAGCTATCAGCTTTCAGCCGCCAGCTTTCGGATTCTGGTCGGCACTCGAACGGTCTTAACTATTGGACGGGAGATGCAAAGCACAGAAAAGCTGATAGCTGACCGCTGATAGCTGACCGCTTCACTGCGCCAAATACCCCCCATCCACCGGCAGCACCGCCCCCGTGATGAACGACGCATCGTCCGACGCCAGGAAGAGGATCGCCTTGGCCACCTCCTCCGGCTCGCCGATCCTCCCCATCGGGTGCATCCGCTCGATTGCCTGGAGGTATTCGACCCCGCCCGGTTCCTCCGGCAGCCGCTTCACCCGCTCCGTACGAATCGTCCCCGGCGCCACCGCATTGACGCGAATGCCCCGATCCGCCCACTCGATTGCCAGATGTTTCGTGATCCCCGTCGCCACGAACTTCGCCGGGCCATACGTGGACTGCCGCTTCTGTCCCGCCATCCCCGAGATCGACGACAGGCAGACGATCGCGCCGCCACCCGTCTCCAGCATTGTCTCAATCGCATACTTGCAGGTCAGGAACATCCCCCGCCCATCGACCGCGAAAACGTGGTCCCAATCCTCGGCCGTCGATTCCAACACATCCCCTAGCGGGATGATCCCGGCATTCGCCACCAGCACGTCCAGCCGCCCGTACGCGTCGACCGCGGCCTGGACCATCCGCCGCGCGTCGCCGTCGACCGAGACGTCGCCGACGACCGCCTCCACCTCCGCGCCGCCCGCCGCCATCTCATCCCGCAGCGCCAGCAACGGCCCTTCTTGGATATCCGTTATCACCAGCCGGGCGCCCTCACGAGCAAAAACGCTCGCCGTCGCCCGCCCGATCCCAAACGCCGCCCCCGTCACCACCGCCGATTTGCCTTTGAGACGGCCGGTTCCGTTTATCATGGCTGGCTCCTCATGCAGCCCCCTATCCCCCCCGCCCCCTTTCCCCCGACCGCGAGGGAAAGGGGGAGCCGCCGCCCGCTGTTAACGCGGCCCGTCGTGCTCCCCTCCCTCGCGGTTCGGGGGAGGGGCTGGGGGTGGGGGCCGAGCTTGGGGGGCAAACATCTCTCCCTATCAAGCAATCGCCTTCTCCACATCCAGCCGCCCCGCGGCCACCGCGGCCCGGAAATCCGCAATCGTCTGCCGCACGCCATCCCGGAACGGCCGCCAGCCGATCGCGCCGACGGCGTCCTCCAACGGCTGCCCGTCGATCTCCGCCGGGAAGGGCATCATGTCCTCCCCGTGGGTGATCTTGCCCTCCATCTCCGGCGCAACCTCGGCGATGGCGGCCACCACATCGTCGCTATCCGCGATGGTGCCGCCCAGGTTGAAGACCGGCGCCCCATCGACCGTCGTCCGCGCGGCCTGGATGAAGGCCTTCGCCACGTCGTCGGCATGCTGGTACGTCGCGGCGCTCGCAAAGGTAAAGTGGTACGGTCGCCCAACCGCCGCCGCCAGCATCGCCTTGGTCGGGGTCGAGCTGATCCCCTGGTCGCGCCCCGGTCCGTAGACGAAGAAAGGCCGCAACCCGACACTGCGTGTCTGGTAATCGTGCCAATACACCTGCGCCGTCCACTCGTTGTCCTGCTTCGTCACGCCGTAGAGCGTCGTCGGCAGCAGCGGCGCGTCGTGTTGGAGTGGCCCCGCCGGATACCGATCGACCGGGCCATAGACCGCGATCGAGCTGGCGTAAACGACGTTCTGCACCTGCTCCGCGTGCCGCTTCGCCGTCTCCAGCACGATCGTGCTGCCGACGACGTTGACCCGCG
>JBOGUE010000118.1:0-6465 GCA_050695955.1 Thermomicrobiales bacterium
TGTTGAGCTCGGCGCCCGCCGCGCCCGCCTCCTCGATCATCGCCTTGGCCGCCTCCGGGTCGAAGGGGATCTGCTCGATGTTGGGATCGAACGCCCAGCTATCCGGCGCGATCGGCCCGCGACCAGCCTCACCGAGGCCGAGGAGCGAGCTAGCGACATACTCATCCACGTTCACCGCCATCGCAATCGCCCGGCGGACTTGCGGGTTGTCGAGTGGCGCCTCGCGGACGTTGAAAAACGTGCCGTTCGGCTGGGTAAAGGGCGGAACCAGGAGGGTAAGGTCCGGGTTCGCCTCAAGCTCTTGGGCAAGGGTCGGGGCCGGATAGAGCGAACCGTCGATATCACCGGACTGCAGTGCATTGACCAGGGCCGCGGAGTCGGCGATGGTGCGGTGGGTCAGGCGCTGGATCGTCGGCTTGCCACTCTCCCAGAAAGTCGGGTTGGCGTTGGCGACGAAGTCCGCGCCGACGCTCCAACTCTCGAAGATGTACGGCCCGGCGCCGACCGGCGCCTGGAAGTACGGGTCGGTTGAGGCTTTGCTCAGGTCCTTGCCCTCGAGCAGGGCCTTCGGCACAACATGCACGAAGCGCATGTTGTAGAGGAACGCCGCGTTCGGCTCAGCGAGGGTGATCTTGATCGTCTTGGGGTCGATCACCTCGATGCCCGACACGGTGTCGGCTGTGCTTGCCGTGTACTCCGCGGCGCCGGCAATCGGCTCGAACTTGACCGCCGCGTTCGAGGCGGTCTGCGCGTTCAGCAGCCCTTCCAGCGTGAACTGGACGTCGTCGGCCGTCAGTTCCGTCCCGTCGGAGAACGTGACACTCGGCTGGATCGTGAAGGTGAAGCTGAGATCCGCAATCTCCCACGACGCGGCAATGCCCGGCGTGGCCGCGTAGCTCTCGGGGTCGGGCCGCACGAACTCGTCGAAGAGCATCTTGGAGCGCCACTCGCTCTCGGAGTTGTCGCCGCTGTGGAAGGGATTGAGGGTATCAGCATCGCCGAGGGTGCCGATCAGGATCGCGGATTCAGCGTCCTGGGCGGCGGTGTGGCGGAGGGTGCGGAGGCCGGGCAGGGCGCCGAGGGCCAGCGCACCGGCGCCGGCGGCCGTGCCGCCGACGAGATTACGGCGGCTCATGAGGAAACGCTTCGCATCGTGCGGGTTACGGGGTACGGTCATCGTTGACTCCTCCCTGATCATCCGTCGTCTACCTACGAACGGTTTTGCCGCCGCGGCCGCACATCGACCGGACGGCGCCGAGGTATGAGACTGCCGCGTCCGCGCGACTTCGCGTTGCTGGTGCTGCGTCGGTGCGGACGCGGTCTTCCGGGCGGTGGCAGGGTAGCAGCGCGGAATGGAGAGTGTCAACGGAGGGCGGCAAGGCGTTCGGGCGTTAGGCATTAGGCGTTAGGGGTTTGGGGTTTGGCGTTTGGCGTTCGGGCGGCAGGGCCCCGGAGCGGAACGCCGGAGCCGGAGTCCACGACCGGGGCTGAAGGCCCGGTCTACCTATGCGCGACGAAGTCCCGCCGGGACTGTGGTGATCGGGGCCTGAATTCAACCCCGGAAGAGGTTTGTAGGTTCCGAAGTCCAGCGTGGGGTTTCGAACCCCGCGAACCCGCTCCCACCGCGACCTCCTACCGTATGACGCGACGAGTCGCCGGAGGGTGGGCGGCGGCGGCGAACTCTTCGAGGACGGCGCGGAAATGTCGCATGCGTTCGGGGCCGATTTGGCGTTCCCATTCGGCCTCGAAGGCGTGGATGCTGGCCCGCGCGGCCCGCGTCGCGGCCCAACCGCGCTCGGTGTGGCGCACGATGCGAGCCCGGCCGTCGGCCGGGTCGGGCGCGCGTTCGAGGTAGCCCCAACGCTCCAGATCGGCGATCAGTGCGCCCATCGACTGCTTGGTCATCTGGGCCTGGGCGGTGAGATCGGTCAGTCGGGAGCCGTCCGGGTCGAGGTACTTGAAAACGGTCAGGTGGGCGGCACGCAAATCGTCGAAACCGGCCGCATTCAGGTCGGCGAGCACGCGGGCGGTGAGCGACTGGTATGGGATGCGGAGGAGGTCGGCGAGTCCCCGCGCCGGCCTGGACGACGAGTCCATGCGATGCCCCTTGACAATTCTGTCAGGTATCCTTACCATATCGTCAGCTTAACTGATCAGTTGTGCTGACGACCGATTGTAGCATGCGGCCAGCGGGTCGGATTTCACCGGCCGATGACCTCGACGCGCCAAAGGAAAGGATGCTATGCGAAAGTTACCTACCACGTTCCCCAGCGACTCGCTCGCCAGCCAGCTCTTTAGCCGCGGGCTGCGGCTCACCGAAATGAAGGAACTCGCCTTCTTTACCAGCCACATCGGAGCCGATCCCGCCTGGCAGGCAAACCCATCGCGCGAGCCGATCCAGCAAACGCGGGAGGTTCTCGCCGCGCTGCGCGAGATGTTGACCGGGGCCGGCTACACTCTCGACGACGTCGTGTGGGTCGAGCCGACCGTCACGAAAGCCTATGACGTGGCGGCGAACTTCCAAGGGTTCCTCGCGCTTTGGGCCGAGACGTTCAAAGAGGTCGCGGTCAAGCCGGCCGCCGGGACCTTTCGCATTGTGGACGCGTTCCCCAATCCCGATTTGCTGGTCGAGATCCAGATGATCGCGGCGCGGTAGGCGTTCGGGGATCGGCGGTCGGCGGTATGGACGGCCCCCGATCCCCCCAGCCCCCCGTCCCCCCGAAACGCGAGGGGAAGGCGGAGCCGCCGTCTCCACGGGCGAGCGTGCTCCCCTCCCTCGCGGTTCGGGGGAGGGGTTGGGGGTGGGGGCCGTTGCGTCGAACATCGAACGCCGTACGCTAGCTCTCGACGGTCCAGTCTTCGAGGGTGTGGAAGAGACCGAAGGCGGCGCTGTCAGTGTCGGTGGCGAAGGTGTGGAACGACGATCTTTACTGCTCCGGTCCCAGCCAAATCACCTCATTGACGAACTCCGCCGCCGTCCGGCTATTCAGCAACGCTAGGAGTCGCCGCAGAATCTCACCGGGCGGCACGATGGGCGGCTGCCCGGTAAGAACTAAGAACTATGCCGGCGTGGCTTTCCCCGCGTTGACACCACGCCTCGGCCAGCCGAGCAAAATCGCGGAGATCGTGGGTGATCAGGATGCGGCCTTCTCGCGACGCATAGCGGAGATGCTCCTCGTCGGAGGCTTTGTCCATCCCAATTTCTTGAGCAACGACAGTGTCGTAGCCCTGAGACCGGAGACTGACGGCTAGATGCGGGTCGACGTTGTGGTCCAGATAGACGATCGCGGAGAGTCCGGCGATCGCCATTACCGTTCGAGTTCTTCGGGCAAGGTCTCCCATGTGTAGATGGTGGTTTGGGTCGGGGACTCGACGTCGTCAAGTCGCTTGCGCGCGATCAAGCGATTCCCGACAAGAACAAGGTTCTGCTCCCTCATGACGGTCCGCAGCCGATTCTGTTCCTCGTGGTGAGCGATCTCCTCCGGATGATCGAATGCGTAGCTGAGGGCGTCGTGGACCTGGGCGATCGTCAATCCGTACGTGCGCGCAATCGTCTCAGGCGATTCGTCAAGATCGCGGTGGAGGCGGAGGACGTGGCGGACCGCGAGCCGCGTGTCATCCACCCGCGGCTCGCCACCGAGGGTGTCGGCGCTCTTGACAACATGGGGGTGCTCGGTGCGCTCGATCGGGGCGCGGGCCGGGATGGTAGCGGTCATGGTCATTCCCTGTGCAGATCGTGGTTCCAGTTAGCACCGGGGATTAGCATACCACCCGACGCATCACCTAACCCTCGACGGTCCAGTCTTCGAGGATGTGGAAGAGACCGAAGGCGGCGCTGTCGGTGTAGTTGGCGAAGCGGTGGGCGACGACGTGGAGGCGGGGGCGGTACCAGGCGAAGAAGGCGGGGACTTCGTCGATGATGGTGGTTTGGATGAGCTTGTAGGCGACGCGGGCCTGCTCCAGGTCCATTTGCTCCCGCACCTCAGCGAGTACCACGTCGAGCTCGCCACTGCTGTAGTTCATGTAGTTGCCGGGCGAGTCGGTGTGGAATTGGTCGTAGAGCCGGCTCGGCTCGGCGGTGACGCCGACGAAGTCGACACCGCAGGCGTCGTAGTCACGGGTTTCAGTCACCCGCACCAGGAGTTCCTCGTAGGGGATGACCTCCGGCGTGATCTCGACGCCGAGATCGGCCAGCGCGGTCTCGGTGAAGGCGAGCCAATCCCGCCGGACGGCGTTTTCCTCGTTAACCATGAAGCGGATCTTGGTGCCGCGCGGCATGCTGGAGGCGACGATCAGCTCCCGCGCGGCCTCGACATCGTGCTCGATCGGGGCGAGTTCCGGATCGTAGGCCCAATTGCTGGGCGCGATCGGCCCGTTCCCCGGCTCGCTGAGGCCGAGGAGGGCGGTATCGACAAAGCGGCGGGTATCCAGGGCGGTGGCGATCGCCTTCCGGATCTCCTCCTTGCCCAGCCATTCGTGGGCGCAGTTGAACATCCAGCCGTTGGGCGCGTTGAAGGGCGCGACGAAGGCGCTCAGGCGCGGGTCCTGATCGAGGCGCTCCTTGGCGGCCATCGGTGGCCAGTTCGAGGCGTCGACCGCGCCGTCGATCAGGGCGTTGATGAGGCTGTCGGCGTCGGGCAGGACGGTCTGGACGACGTAGGCGATTGCCGGCTTGTTGGGCTGCCAGTAGTGTGGATTCTTCGTAGCAATGAAGTTGGCGCCGCGTTCCCAGGCGTTGATGACGAACGGTCCGGCGCCGACCGGCCTGTCGAACCAGGGGTCGTTGGCGAGGTTCTTACTCGCCAACTGGGCCTGGGGCACAACGAAGACATAGCGCAGGTTGAAGAGGAAGGCCGCGTCGTCGCGGGCGAGGGTGATTCTGAGCGTCGCGGGATCGACCACCTCGATGCCGGAGACATCGTCCGCCGTGCCGTCGACGAACTCCTCCGCGCCGGCGATCTCCATGAATCGGACCTGCCGCGGCGATCCCGTCGCTTTGGCGAGATGCCCTTTGATCGTGAAGGCGACGTCGTCCGCGGTGACAGTCGACCCGTCGGCGAAGCGGGCGTCGGGCTGGAGCTTGAAGGTGAAGGTGACGTCGTCGATTGCCCACTCTGCCGCCAGCCCTGGCTCCGGCACGTAGGTTTCCGGGTTGGCGCGCACGAACTCGTCGAAGAGCATCTTGCAGCGCCAGTCGCCCTCGGCCTCGTCGGTGAGGAAGGGGTTGATCGTCTTGGCGTCGCGCAGGGCGCCGATGACGATGCTATCCGGGGTGCGCTCCCGCTGAGCACGCCCGGTGACACCGCGCGCGGCATGGGCGCTGAGCGCGGCCGCTGCCGCGCCGCCCACCAGGTGACGGCGGTTGATCCGTTGGCTCATGCGCTCCATCGTCGTCCGCGAGGTTGACCGTGTGATGCCGGTTGTTGATGGTCTGTTGTCCGCCATGGATACCGGGTGCACGCGGGGCCGGTCATGCGGCGACCGATTGCGAGAACAGGCATCGGATGTCCGCACGGGGACACGGGATACCTCAAACTCGACGATCCCGCCAGGTGGACGCAGGGTAGCAGCGGCGGGTTGGGAGTGTCAAACAACGGGTTGCGCCGTTCGCATAGAATACGGGCGTGCGGCGAGTGCAGGAGTTGACATCATGGTCGCCAGGGTCATCCAGGTCGCAACGGACAGCGAGATCGGACAGCTCCTCGACGAGATCGGCGACTCGACCCTGATCCTCGTCAGAGATGGCGAGCACTTCGTCGTGAGGCGTGGTTCGACGATCCGGGACGACGACCAGCGATATCGCCAAGAGCGGTTCCTCGAGCTCCTCTCTGACGTCGCAGGAGCCTGGAGCGACATAGACACAGAAAAACTCAAGCGCGATATTCGGGCGCAGCGGGGCCAAGACAGCATCGGCAGACCGGCCCAATAATCGATGGCCTATCTACAGGCTCATCGACGTTCTGGCCGGCGATCCGGCAGCGGTGATGCTCCTCCGTCGTCTCTCATCGGAAGATATCTCGATTAGCATCATCTCCTTCATGGAGGCGTATCCGGGTATCTACCGGGCGCCGGACCGCCCGCGGCATGACTTGGCGCTGGCCAGGTTTCTGGAAGGCGTTGCTTTGTACCCCATTTCGGTGCCCGTCGCCCAGCGTTGCGCTGAACTTCGTGAATCACTTCGCGTCGCCGGCAAGCGCACGAATTCGCGCGCGTTCGATCTCCTCATCGCCGCGACTGCGATGGAGCATGACCTCGTGCTTGTGACTCGAAACGACCGAGACTATCGGGACATTCCGGGCCTCGTGCTCTTTGAGATTTAGACGCTCAATCCACACCATCCACTCATCCAAACCGGTGTATGGTACGTAAACGAATCGCCTGGGTCTTTGCCAGGAGATGGGATGCTGTCGGCGATTTTGGGGGCCGGTGGCAAGGCACGAGGAGGAATTGGGGCATGTCTACGGC
>JBOGUE010000119.1:0-5853 GCA_050695955.1 Thermomicrobiales bacterium
CTGCCACCGCGTCGCCGCTCGCGGCCAGGCGGTCCAGCCCATACTCCCGGATCGTCTCGAGCATCTCGAAGCGCGAGGTCTCCCCATTGTCGACGTGACGAATCAGGCTCTTGTCGACGAGGGAGGAGATGCCATCGAGGACGTTAGGGGTCAGGAGGCGGGGGTCAGGAGTCAGGGACGACGAAGCGTGCTCTCCCTGACCCCTGACTCCTGACTCCCGACCCCTACGCTTCGACCCAGACGATGCTGATGCCGGGGCCACCCCAGGGGCCGGGGAAGAGGTTGTGGACGCGGTCGCTGTAGCCGGAGGTGTTGACGTCGAAGTGCATGATGCCGACCGGCTGCTCCTCGTTGACGACGTTCGCCGCTTCGATCAGCAATGCGCGCCGGGCGTCCTGGTCGAGCTCGGCCCGTGCCTGGGCGTGGATCTCGTCCAAGGCCGGGTTGCAGTACTTCATGTCGTTGAAGCCGACGAGGTATTGCTCGCAGCCGAACATGGCGTCCTGGATGAAGGTGGCGTCCCAGTTGAAGCCGTAGAGCGCCATCTGCCAGTCGCCGCCCTCGGTCGTCGTCGCCTCGATCAGTGCCGGGAACTCGAGCGTGCGCGGAGTCATCGCGACGCCGATCTGGCTCCAGGCGTCTTGCATGTAGGCCACGATCTGGTCGCTCTCGGGCGAGCCGGCGGCGTAGAGGAACTCGAAGGCCATCTCCTGGCCGTCCTTGTCGACGGTGCCGTCGCCGTTGGTGTCGGTCCAGCCGGCCTGCTCCAGGAGTTGTCTGGCCATGTCCGGGTCGTAGGTGTATTGCTTCTCGATTTGGTCCGGCGCGTAGGCGTAGGAGATCGTGGGCTGGGTGCCCTGGGCGACCTCGCCGAAGCCGAGGAGGATGTTGTCGACGATCGACTGGCGGTCGAGGGCGTACATGAACGCCTGGCGGACCTCGACGTCGAGGAAAAGGGTGACGACGTCGGCGTTGAGGTTGAACTCGTAGTAGGTGAAGCCGCGGTCGGCGAATTCCTCGACCACGATGCCCTCGGTGTTGCGCGCGGTCTCGACGTCCGCAGACTGGATGCCCGCGGTGTCGATCTCGCCGTTGAGGAAGGCATTGAAGGCCGCCGTCTGGTCGGGGAAGATGCGGTAGATGTACTCGGCGATCGCCGGCACGCGCTGGTAGTAGTCGTCGTTGCGCCCCAACCGCACTTCCTGCCCCTGGACCCACTCCTCGAACTTCAGAGGGCCGGTGCCGACGATGCGGGAGGGGTCCTGGCCGGTGCTGCCGGGGTCGGCCGCCCAGTTCTCGTGCGGCACGCTCTCCCAGATGTGCTTCGGCACGACCGAGACGCCGAAGAGGTCGTAGAGGAAGCTGGCCGAGATGCCATTCGACGTCACCTCGAAGGTGTCGTCGTCAATGACGCGCCAGGAGGCGACGCCCGCCGTGAAGGAGCCGGTGTACGCACTCGCTGTCGCCGGGTCGGCCAGGGCGTCGAAGCTGAACTGGACGTCCTCGGCGGTGACGTCGGCGCCGTCGTGCCACGTGGCGTCCTGGTTGAGGTGGAACGTGTACGTCACGCCGTCCGCCGCGACCTCCCACCAGTCCGCCAAACCGCCTGGCGCGGGCTGCCCCGTCCGCGGGTCGCCGCCGACCAGCCCTTCGAAGATGAGGCCGGTGATGTTGATCGACGTTTCCTCTTCGGCCAGGAAGGGGTTGAGCGATTGGAGATCGCCGACTCCGCCCTGGACGAAGGTGCCGTCGGTCGATTGCGGTTCTTCGATCGGGAAGGCCTCTTCGACCTGGGTCTTGAACTCCTCGCGGGTGAGCGACGTGGTCGCCTCGCCCGTGGCCGCCGGCGAGGCGGCCGGCGTGCCCTGCCGGGCAAGGGCCGCCGGCGGCGCCAGCAGGGCGACGGCGAGCAGCAGCGCGGGGACGACGCGAACGATCGGTAGACGTCCGTGCTTCACGGGGCGCTCCTTCCATAGGGATCAGCAGGCCAACGGCATCCGGTTGCCGCGACGGTCGCGCGGCGCGCAATCTGTTTCCGCTCGACAAGACCGATGCCACAAGACCTGTACACGGTACGAACGGGCGATGGGCACCGATTCTACACGACGCGGCGGCACAGCCTCCGTCGTCAGCGCAAACTTCGGTCCTGCGACTTTTTCTTTCCCTTGCCGCTCTTGCCACTCTTCTTCGGCTTGCCGCCGTCGCCGGCCGGGATCGGCGTCTCCCAGGCGCCGGAGGTGGCGCTGCGTTCGACGGCGTCGAGGACGGCCTGGCAGCGGTAGCCGTCGGCGAAGGTGGGGGCGGGGGATTGGCCGGCTTTGATGCCGTCGAGGAGTTCTTTGACCTGATGGACGAAGGTGTGCTCGTAGCCGATGATGTGGCCGGCTGGCCACCAGTTGGCGGTGTAGGGGTGAGACGGCTCGGTGACGTTGATCGTGCGGAAGCCTTGCAGGCCGGACGGATCGTCCTGGAAATAGACCTGGAGCTCGTTGAGGCGTTCGAGGTTGAAGACCAGGCTGCCGTTGCTGCCGTTGATTTCGAAGGAATTGTAGTTGCGCCGCCCCGGTGCGAGGCGCGTCACCTCGAAGGTGCCGGTGACGCCGTTCTCGAAGCGGGCGAGGAAGGCGGCGGCGTCGTCGACGGTGACCTTGCCGCGCTTGGCGCTGCCGGCCGCTTGCAGGCCGGAGCCGCCGCCGCTGGCGGATTCTAGCGGGCGCTCCCCGATGAAGGTCTTCAGCGTGCCGGTGACCTCGGCGATGGGGCCGATCAGATAGTGGGAGAGGTCGACGATGTGGGCGGCGATGTCGCCCAGCGCGCCGGAGCCGGCCAGCTCCTTCTGCAAGCGCCAGACGAGCGGGAACTCGGGGTCGTTGATCCAGTCTTGCAGGTAGACCGCGCGCCAGTGGCGGATCTCGCCCAGGCGGCCGTCGGCGATGAGCTGGCGGGCGAACTGGACCGCCGGCACGCGGCGGTAGTTGAAGTTGATCATCGCCACCACGCCCGCTCCGTTCGCGGCGTGGAGCATCTCCCGCGCCTGGTCGAGTGAGTTGGCGAGCGGTTTCTCGCAGAAGACGTGCTTGCCGGCGGCCAGCGCCGCCATCACGACTTCGTAGTGGGTATTGCCGGTCGAGGAGACATCGACCAGGCCGACGTCGTCGCGCTTGACCATCTTCTTGAAGTCGGTCTCGACCTCTTCCCAACCGAGGGTGTGCGCGGCACCGCGGACGCTCGCCTCGTCGCGGCCGCAGAGGACGCGCATGCGGGGCGCGGGGTCGACGTCGAAGAAGTGCGTCACCTGCCGGTAGGCGTTCGAGTGCGCCCGCCCCATGAACTTGTAACCGACCAACCCCACGCCGATCTCCGCCATTGCGCCCTCCCTCTGGTCTGAGTGGTGCCGCTGTCGCGTTTGGCGGAGCATCATACCGCAGGCGGCGCGGTGGCCTCTTTCCCACCGCCAAAGAACGTTCGCATGATGAATGCGCGTTCTGGTACCTGCCGGTGCTCGAATGCGTGGAAGACCGGGGCCGAATCGTACGGAGCCGCGTGGTGCTCGACGTGACAGGCGCTGTCGGCAATGGTGAGCGTGACGAAGCGGGCGATTGCTGGGTGGCAGCCGAGGGCGCCGGGGTTGATGTACCGCGCACGGCCAGCAATGTCCGACCGGCGATGGGTATGCCCGTAGCAAATCACCGCGCCTGACTCCCGCGCAAAGAGGTCGTCCAGCGCTTCGGGCGATGGAGTAAGGACGGGATCCGCGAAGGCGCGGCGATCCCTGGCCAAGCCATAGTGCAGGAAGGTGAGCGACACGCCGTCGAACGTCTCCTCGATGACGAAGGGCCATTGCGCGATGCCCGGGCGGAGGGCCGGGTCGAGTTGGGAATGGGTCCAGCATTGGTGGACGACTTCGCCGTTACTCATCCATGTGGGCTGGGGATCTGGCAGGCCGTGGGCGAACCACGCATCGTGATTGCCCATGACGAAGCGCATGCCCGGCGTGTTGAGGAGGAGATCGAGCGTTTCGGCGGGGTACGGACCGATGGCGATCGCGTCGCCGGTGTGGTGGATCGCATCACAGCCCTCGCGCTTGATGGCCGCCAGGGCCGCTTCAAGCGCCGGCAGGTTCGCGTGAACGTCGGTGATGACGGCGAGTTTCATGCGGTTATGCACTCCTGTTGATCGTGGACGGTCATGATACGATGACGGCGCGTGGAGGCGACCCTGCTATGGCAACGACGACAACCCTGATGACCGTTGAAGACATCGAGCGCATGGGCGCGCGAGGTGAAGACCTCGAGTTGATCCGCGGCGTGATTCGCGAAAGAGAGCCGATAGGCGCGAGGCATGGTGAGGTCGGCGCAGAAATTCTTATCGATCTCGGCATTTGGGTGCGGCAGCGAGGTCTAGGGCGTGTCTACACCTCCGACACGCAATTTGTTCTTGCGCGGGATCCGGACGTGATTGTCAAGCCCGACGTCGCCTATGTGCATTCGGACCGAGTGCCACCCAAGGAGGACCGCGACGGTGTTTATCACTATGCCCCCGACCTTGCCGTCGAAGTCATCTCTCCGAGCGATCGTTACATCGAGGTGATGGAGAAAGTCGAGCTCTATATTCAAGCCGGAACCCGTCTCGTGTGGCTTGTCGATTCACGCGGGCGTACCGTCACGGTCTTCGCGGGGAGTACGTCGCCACGATTGCTCACCGAAGAAGATGATCTCGATGGCGGTGACGTCCTCCCAGATTTTCGTTTATCCGTGCGCCAGATTTTTCGATTCTGATCCGATTGCTTTCTTGACATCGGATCGGCGTTACGGCTTTTTCGTCGTCCCCGCCTCGCGCTCCTCGTACTCGATGATCACGGCGACCTTCTCGGCCGATGCCGAGGACGGGTCGAACTCGTGGCCCAACCACTCGTCGACCAGCTTCTTGGCCAACTCCGGGCCGATGACCCGCGCGCCAAGGGTGAGGATTTGGCAGTCGTTCGACTTGACGGAGCGCTCGACCGAGTAGGAATCGTGCGCCACCGTCGCCCGGATGCCCGGCACCTTGTTGGCCGAGATCGCCATCCCGATTCCCGTGCCGCAGACGAGCAGGCCGCGCCGTGCCTCGCCGCGCGCCACCGCCTCCGCCACCGCCAGCCCGACGTGCGGATACGCCGTCTCGTCGGTCGCATCCGGCACGCCGAAGTCCCTCACCTCCACCCGCGGATCGTTCGCCAATTGCTTCGCGATCAGATTCTTCAACTCCGCCCCGGCGTTGTCGGCGCCGACGGCAAGGATGTAGCGGTCTGACATGCGTTTGTTCCCCTGAACTCACCATCCCAGGCGTGTGCGACAGCATCCGATCCGCCATCCTACCACTGCCGATGCCCGCGGCGTGTTTGAACGGTTCCGTCACGCTGAGGTATCGAAGCGTCCCCGCGCGAAGCGCAGCGGCCCCCCGCCCCCCAATCCTGGGGGAGCACGGCGGGGCGACTGCGCCGGGGGATGCTTCCCGGTGGTCAGCATGACGATGTGAAGACACTCCTGACGGCTGACGGCTGATCTCTGACAGCTCGTCGCGCTTGACACCCCCACCCCCCTTTGCTAGCGTTCCCGAACGTTCAGTAGCCAGCAGCGGAGTTCACGACCTCGAACGCGGTCCGGCAAACCGATGGGCGGGCGCATCGACGCGACCCGTACCGGAGCAGGTTGCAGAAGGGAGTCCGTTTCATGGCGCGTGATCACCTCTTCCAATCGAACGTCTATGGCCAGCTTTTGCGAAAGGCGACGGCGGGCACGACCAGCCGGCGCGATCTGCTCCGGCGGGGCATCGCCCTCGGTCTCGGCGCGCCGGCCCTTGCCGGCTTGATGA